>SKNJ01000243.1 GCA_007120575.1 Thioalkalivibrio sp. | reverse complement strand
GCGGCCGGAGTCCCGATGAACCGCGATAAACGAGTGTTGCGCCCCGGCTGGTTCCTGGCCGGGGCGTTCTTGTTGATGCTGGTGGCGGGTGGTGCGACGGCGCTGTTGTTCGGCACCATCGCCGAGGCCCCGGCGGCCGACGAGCCGCTGCGGGTGGTCTATCACATCAATACCGATGACCCGGAGTTGCACCTGAACGCCCTGCGCAACCTGCAGAATCACATCGACGGGACCCCGGCGGATGCCGCGCTGGAGATCAAGGTGCTCACCCACGGCAGTGGCATCAGCCTGCTGCAGCACGCCCGCACGGACCCGGACCTGCGCAGCACCGTGAATACCCTGAAGCTGCAGGACGTGCGGTTCCTGGTGTGCGGCAACACGATGGAGTCGCGCGGGCTCGAGCGTGCGGATCTGCACGAGGTCGCGGAGAAGGACGTCGTTTCCAGTGGGCTCGTCGAGCTGACGCGTCTGCAACGCGCCGGGTATACCTACATCAAGCCCTGAACAATACGTCCGCAAGGGTGCTGCGGGCTGCTGCCGGCGGGTCAGCCTCCCGCGAGTTCCGCGTCCAGCGCCGCCAGGCGTTCCGGGGTGCCGATGTCGCGCCAGTCTCCGCGGTAGCACTCGCCGGTGACCCGTCCGGCCGCGATCGCCTCGCGCAACAGGGGGCCCAGGGCGTGGCGGCCTGGCGGCAGATCCCGGAACAGGGCGGGGTCGTACCAGCCGATGCCGCTGAAGGTCAGCGGTTCTTCGCCTTCCAGCCGGACCCGTTCCCCGTCCAGGGCGAAGTCGCCCTGTGCGTGGTGCGCCGGGTTGGCGACCAGCACGAGATGCGCGAGCGGCCGCCTGGCGCCCGCCTCCATGGTCGCCGGCGGGGTCAGGGGGTGGTCGCACCAGACATCGCCGTTGACGACCAGGAACGGTTCGTCCCCCAGCAGTGCCAGCGCCTGGCGGATGCCGCCCGCGGTCTCCAGTGCGCCCTCGGGTTCCGGCGAGTAGCGCAGGGTCAGCCCCGACTGCTCCTCGCCCAGCGCCGTGCGGATCTGGTCGCCCCGGTGGGCCAGGTTGATCACGACTTCCTGATACCCCGCGGCCGCGAGACGATCGAGCGTGTAGCCGATCAGCGGCCGTCCGCCGGCCGGAAGCAGGGGCTTCGGGCACCGGTCGGTCAGCGGACGCATGCGCTCGCCGCGTCCCGCGGCCAGGATCATCGCGCGCATCGCTTAGTCCTCCTGCAGCCGTTCGGGCATGTGGTTTTCAAACCAGGCGGCGACCGGTTCCAAGCCCGCATGGGGCAGCCCCTGCGCCAGCAGGCGGTGCAGGCGGGGCAGGTGCTCCAGGTAACGGGGCTTCGCGTCGCGCCGGGCCAGGCGCACGAAGATGCCGAGGATCTTGGTGGTGCGCTGGGCACCGAGGACCCGGTAATGGCGCATGAAGGCCTCGCGGTCCCGGTGGGTTCCCGCGAAGTAGCGGTCCAGGCCGCGTTCCACCGTGGCCGGCGACACGTCGCGGCGGGCATCCTCCAGCAGGGAGACGACATCGTAGGCCGGGCTGCCGATTACCGCGTCCTGAAAGTCCAGCACGGCGCAGCCGCGGTCCTCGCCGGGTGGCAGCATCAGGTTGTCGACGTGGAAGTCGCGCAGCACCAGTGTGTTGTCCAGGGCGGGGAGCCCTTCAAGGGTCTCGCGCCACGCTTCCATGAACGCCTCGCGCTGCGTCGACTCCATCGCGGTACCCCGATGTTCCGGCCAGTACCAGTCGGCGAACAGGGCGGCCTCGTCGAGCAGGCGCGGGGTGTCGTAGGCGGGCAGGGCCGGCGCCTTCGCGGCCTGTTCCGGCCAGGCACGGTGGAGCTGGATCAGGGTGTCGATGGCGCGGTCGTACAGCGCGCCTTCTCCGGCCCCTTCGGCAAGGGCCCGGGTAAAGGTCCGGTCGCCCAGATCCTCGAGCAGGACGAACCCGGCCGTCGGGTCGTGCACCAGCACGCGGGGTGGCCGCAGCCCCAGCGACTCCAGCAGCCGCGCCACCTGCACGAACGGTCCGGTGGCCTCGCGCTCCGGCGGGGCGTCCATCAGTACCACCGATTCGCCATCGCGGCGCAGACGGAAATAGCGCCGGAAACTGGCATCCGCCCGCAGCAGGGCCAGGTCGGTGAAGGTGCCCGGCTGCTGCCTCAGCCAGGCCGCGAGCTGCTTGCTGCGGGTATCGTCCGGGATCATGCTCGGGCCTCCTCGGGGCCGGCGCCGGGAACCCGTTCGACGCGGGTGTCGATCCGGCCGTCCGGGTGCAGTTCCAGCATGCGATAGCCGGCGTGCTCGGTGTCCAGCGCAAACCGTTCGGAACCGGGGGCGAACTGGATGCAGGTAGAGGGACAGCCCAGCAGCTCGACGCCCCGACGCTCGCTGCGAAAGTCCTGGTGGATATGGCCAAACAGGCAGGCGCGTACGCGCGGGTGGCGGTCCAGCACCGCGAACAGGTCGTCCGGGTTGGTCAGGCCGATGCGGTCCATCCAGGCGCTTCCGATCGGCACGACCGGGTGGTGGATGGCGATCATCGCCCAGTGCGCCGGATGACGGGTCAGCACCCGCTCCAGCCGTTCCAGTTCGGCGGGCTCGATGCGCCCGGCCGCCTGTCCCGGGACTGCCGAGTTGACTCCGACCAGGACCCACTCGCCCTGTACGCGGTGTCCGTCCAGTAGGTGCCCGGCCGACGTGAAGGCCCGGTCCAGTTCGCACCACTCGTCGTGATTGCCCGCCAGGCCGGCGAGCGGCCAGCCAGGCACGTGTCGGTCCAGCAGGTCCAGCAGGCGCGTATAGGCCTCCGGCGCGGGGTCTTCCGCGAGGTCGCCGGTCAGCCAGAGCAGGTCCGGGCGTGGCTCGTTCCGGACGAGCGCCTCGAGGACCCGCGCGAGCTGGTGGTCGCTGTCGGGGTAGCCGGGGCGGATCGGTCCGGGCTCCCGGCCCAGGTGGGTGTCGCTGATCTGGAGGATGCGCTGCATGCGGGGCGTGTCGCTGTCCGTTGGTCGGGGTTGTGCGTTGGGGCGCGCTTTCGTATTTGCCGCCCGGCCGGGTTATTGCCCTATACTCGATCGGGTGTACCGCGTAACGCGCCGGGGCCTTTCCGCATGGGGCGGGAAGGGGCCTGGCGAGGGGCCCGAGATGAGCCAGGAAACCAAGACCCGCCCGGATTCCGGGTACCGTCCGTCCGAGGACGAACCCTACATGAATCCGCGTCAACTGGACTACTTTCGCGCCAGGCTCGAGGCCTGGCGTGCCGAGCTGATCGAGGAGTCGGAGCAGACCCTGGAACACCTGCGCAGCGAGAGCTGGCAGGAGCCGGATCCCAATGACCGCGCCAGCCACGAGACCGATGCCGGCCTGGAACTGCGCACCCGGGATCGTTACCGCAAGCTCCTGAACAAGATCGACGAGGCGCTGGCGCGCATCGACCGGGGCGAATACGGGTACTGCGAGGAGACCGGGGAGCCGATCGGCATCGCCCGGCTGGAGGCCCGCCCGATCGCCACCCTGAGCGTGGCCGCCCAGGAGGCCCACGAGCGCGACGAGGCGCGCTACGCCCAGTAGCCTGTCGCGCCGCTACGCGGTGTCCAGGATGCGGGTAAAGACCCGCGAGTTGCGCGCCTGGTTGTAGCGGGTCTGCCGGCTGACGGGCAGATCGTCCACCTGGCCCGGCGTGTAGCCGCGCTCCTGGAACCACTGGGCGGTGCGGGTGGTCAGCACGAACACCCGCCGGATGCCCTGCTCCCGCGCCAGTTGTTCCATGGCCTGCAACAGGCGGTCGCCGCGGCCGCTCCCGCGGTAATCCGCGTGCAGCGCCAGGCAGGCGATCTCCGCCGCATCCGTCTCGAAGGGGTACAGCGCGGCGGTGCCGATGATCAGGCCATCGGCCTCCAGTACCTGGAAGCGGTCGATCTCCAGTTCCAGGTGCTCCCGGGCGCGATGCACCAGGATGCCTTCGACCTCCAGCGGTTCCAGCAGGGCATGGATGCCACCAACATCGTCGAGCGTCGCCGGACGCAGTTGCTCCAGCGGCTCGCGCGAAACCAGTGTCCCGATCCCCTGGCGGGTGAACAGTTCGGTCAGCAGCCCGCCGTCGTCGTGCCGGTCCACCAGGTGCACGCGCATCTCGCGGCGGTGGCAGGCGTCGATGGCGCTTCGCAAGTGGTTGGCCAGTTCCTCCGGAAGATCGGTGGCGGTCTCCAGCAGTTCCTGGGCAGCGGGCACGGTAAGCTGGTCGAGCACGCCGTGTTCGGGGTCGCGCAGGACCCCGGCTTCGGTGAGAAAGATCAGCTTGTCGGCGTTCAGTGCGATTGCAACCTGGGTAGCGACATCCTCGCCGGAGAGATTGAACACCTCGCCGGTGGGGGAGTAGCCGAGCGGGGAGACCAGGGCCACCTGCTCGCGGTCCAGCAAGGCCGCGAGGGCGGTGGTGTCCACCCCGCGCACCTCGCCGGTGTAGTGGAAGTCCACGCCGTCGCGCACGCCCAATGGCCGTGCGGTGACGAAGTTGCCACTGGCCACGCGCAGGCGTGCGTTGCCGGTACCCGGCTGGCCGAGACTTCGCGAGAGCAGGCCCTCGATCTGCAGGCGCAGCCGGCCCACCGCGTCCAGCACCGCTTCCAGTGCCGGGGCGTCGGTCACGCGCAGCCCGTTGGCGTAGGCCGGGGTCAGTCCGCGTTCCGCCATCCGCGTCTCGATCTGCGGGCGGGCGCCGTAGACCAGTACGACCCGGATGCCGAGGGCATTGAGCTTGGCGATGTCGCGCATCAGCGCCGGGAATTCCGGTGCCTGGGCGGCTTCGCCCGCCAGTGCGATCACCATGGTGCGCCCGCGATGGGCGGCAATGTACGGCACGGCATCACGGAACCATGCCAGCTCCCCGGGCTGCGGGGTCCGGCGCAAGGGGGCACCGGGGCGAGCGGATGGAGTGGTGGGCATGGTGGTCACTTGCGCGTCCGTTTCCTGTGGGTGTCCTGACCGGACAGTCTAGGGAGACGCGGCCCAATTCGCACGTCCGGACCGCGGTGCCGCGGGGCTTTCGGGTGGCTCAGTCGCTCCGGCCCAGCACGCGCTCAAGATCCGGGACGCGGTCGCCGGACCCGATGCCGTGTGCCTCGAACCACCCGGCATTGACCTCCAGGGCGTAGCGCACGGGGCGCTTCGCCTCGTGGATGCGGGTGGAATGGGGTGTCATGGTGGCGATGTTGGTGATGGTGAAATCCGCATCGATGAAGGCCACGTCCAGCGGGATGTGGGTGTTCTGCATCCACATGCCGTACTGCGCCGGGCGCGGCCAGACGAACAGCATGCCGTGGTCTCCGGGCAGGTGGTCACGGTGCATCAGCCCCACACGGCGACTGCGGTCTGTCGCGGCGATCTCGATCGTGAGGGTCTGCTCGCCGACCGTCAGATCGGCGGTTGGCAGCCCGTCGTCCGCGTGCGCCTGGCCCGCGCCGAGGACGACGATGAGCGCCAGCCAGGCAAGGCCGTGCCACGCCCGGCCCCACAAGGCGGGCGTCACGGCCTATTCGCCGCTCATGCGCCCCACGGCGCAGCTGGCGAAGGACTTGGCCTTGGCGCTGGCGGAACGCAGGCCGGAGACCGACCCGACTTCCGGGTAGCCCATGTTGGCGAGTTTCGCGGCCACCGCCTCGCGGGCGCTGTCCGGGGCCTCGACCTCGACCGCACCGCCTTCCACGTCCACCTCGGCGCCGGTGACGCCCTCCACCTGCAGCAGGCCCTTGCGGATGGAGCTGGCGCAGCCGCCGCACTTGATGTTCTCGACTTCGATTTTCATTCCACGGACCTCGGGGTACTGGGGTTTGTACGACTCATTATGTACGATTCCGCTTCCGCGTAAACGTTCACGAGAGCCCGAACCCATGCCCGCCTATCGTTCCCGCACCACCACCCACGGCCGCAACATGGCCGGCGCCCGCGCCCTGTGGCGCGCCACCGGCATGAAGGATGGCGATTTCGGCAAGCCGATCATCGCCATCGCCAATTCCTTCACCCAGTTCGTGCCGGGGCATGTGCACCTGAAGGATCTGGGTCAGCTGGTGGCCGGCGAGGTGGAGAAGGCCGGTGGCGTGGCCAAGGAATTCAACACCATCGCGGTGGACGACGGGATCGCGATGGGCCACAGCGGGATGCTCTATTCCCTGCCCTCGCGCGAGATCATCGCCGACTCGGTGGAGTACATGGTCAACGCGCACTGCGCCGATGCCCTGGTCTGCATCTCCAACTGCGACAAGATCACCCCCGGTATGCTGATGGCCGCCATGCGCCTGAACATCCCGGTGGTGTTCGTCTCCGGCGGGCCGATGGAGGCCGGCAAGGTGCAGGCACCGGGCAGCGACAAGGTCATCCACCTGGACCTGGTGGACGCGATGGTCAAGGCCGCCGACTCCAGCGCCTCGGATGAAGAAGTGGAATCCATCGAGCGCTCCGCCTGCCCGACCTGCGGCTCCTGCTCCGGCATGTTCACCGCCAACTCGATGAACTGCCTGACCGAGGCGCTGGGCCTGTCGCTGCCGGGCAACGGCTCGCTGCTGGCCACCCACGCCGGGCGCAAGAGCCTGTTCGAGCAGGCCGGCAAGCGCGTAGTGGAACTCGCCAAGCGCTATTACGAGCAGGATGACGCCTCCGTGCTGCCGCGCTCCATCGCCACCTTCGAGGCGTTCGAGAACGCGATGAGCCTGGATATCGCCATGGGCGGCTCCACCAACACCGTGCTGCACCTGCTGGCGGCCGCGCGCGAGGGCGAGGTCGACTTCACCATGGCCGACATTGACCGCTTGTCGCGCAAGGTGCCGAACCTGTGCAAGGTCGCCCCGGCCACCCAGCTCTATCACATGGAGGACGTGCACCGCGCCGGTGGCGTGGTCGGCATCCTGGCCGAGCTGGATCGCGGCGGGCTGATTCACCGCGATATCCCCACCGTGCATGCCGACACCATGGGCCAGGCGCTGGAGCAGTGGGACGTGATGCGCCACGCCGCCGCCTCCGAGACGCTGTACAAGGCCGCACCGGGTGGCGTGCCCACCCAGGTTGCGTTCAGTCAGGACAAGAGCTGGGATAGCCTGGACATCGACCGCGAGAACGGCTGCATCCGTGACATCGAGCACGCCTACTCGCAGGACGGCGGCCTGGCCGTGCTGTACGGCAACATGGCCCCGGACGGCTGCATCGTGAAGACCGCAGGCGTCGACGAGAGCATCCTGAAGTTCTCTGGCCCCGCGCGGGTATTCGAGAGCCAGGATGCGGCCGTCGAGGCCATCCTCGGCGATCAGGTGCAGGCCGGCGACGTGGTGATCATCCGCTACGAGGGCCCCAAGGGTGGCCCCGGGATGCAGGAAATGCTGTATCCGACCTCGTATCTGAAGTCCAAGGGGCTGGGCAAGGAATGCGCGCTGATCACCGACGGGCGCTTCTCCGGCGGCACCTCCGGGCTGTCCATCGGCCACGTCTCGCCAGAGGCCGCACAGGGTGGCGCGATCGGCCTGATCGAGGAGGGCGACACCATCGTCATCGACATCCCCGGGCGCGAGATCCGCATCGACGTGGACGATGGCACGCTGGCGGCCCGCCGCGAGGCCATGGAGGCCCGTGGCCCGAAGGCCTGGAAGCCCGAGTCGCGAAGCCGCCAGGTGTCCCAGGCCCTGCGCGCCTATGCCCTGATGACGACCTCCGCCGCGTTCGGCGCGGTGCGCGACATCTCCCGCTTCGAAGACTAGTCTTCTGTCGGATCCGGGTGCCGAGGGTCCCGCAGCCGTTAGTGGCGCTTCGGCGTTGGTCGTGTGGCGGACCTTCGTATTTTCGGTGCCTCCCGTCGGCCGTTTGGCTCGGTATTGGCTAGGCCTGGATCGCGGGTTAGTGTTTACGGTGGTTTCGTCCGGGCCTAGCCATCACTCGGCAGGTGGCCGTGACGAAGGCGCGTGAACACCCGCACCCGGCCAAGAGTGCGAGCCAGAGTCGCGGCGGCCACCCCGGACGCGCTGCGCCGGCTATCCCGGATACCACCGCGTAGCGGTGATCCGGGATGTCCCCCGCCAGGGTATCCCCTGCACCAGCAGCGAGCCCGACGGCGCCCGCGTCAGCCGCGCTGGGAGATGGTGAACGAGCCGGTCTGAGTCTGCAGTTCCGAAGCCAGCCGCGCCAGTTCCTCGCTGGCCGAGGTGGTCTGCGCGGAGCCGCTCGCCGTCTGCTCCGCGATCTCGCGGATGCTGACAATGCTGCGGTTCATTTCCTCGGTGGTCGCGCTCTGCTGTTCGGCGGCCGAGGCGATATGCGTGGTCATCTCGCTGATGTTGCCCACCGCGCGGGTGATTGCCTCCAGCGCCTCGGCGGCCTGATTGGCCTGTTCGACACCCGTCTGTGCCTGTTCGCGACTGTGGCCCATCACCTTGACCGCCTCACGGGTTCCGCTCTGCAGGCGCTCGATCATCTCCTCGATCTCCTGGGTGGAGTCCTGGGTCCGCGAGGCGAGGGTACGCACCTCGTCGGCGACCACCGCGAAACCGCGTCCACTCTCGCCGGCCCGGGCTGCCTCGATCGCTGCGTTCAGGGCCAGCAGGTTGGTTTGCTCGGCAATGTTCTTGATGACGTCCAGCACTGTGCCGATGGTCTCGCTGTCGGAGGATACCCGCCGGATGACCTCGGCGGTGTTTTCGAGGTCGCTGGCTAACTGGGAGATCGACTTCGAGGCCGAGTTCACCACCTCCAGACCCGTATGGGCCTCCTGGTCGGTATTGCGGGTGGTGTCGGCCGCGCTTGCGGCATTGCCGGCGACATCCTGCACAGTCGCGGTCATCTCGTTCATCGCGGTGGCGACCTGGTCGGTCTCCTGGCGCTGGCGCTCCACGCTGGAGGCGCTCTCGCGCGAGACCGTCGCGAGTTCCTCGGAGGCCGAGGCGAGTTGGGCGGTGGCCCCGACAATCTGCTGGATCAGACCTTCGAACTGGGTGGCCATGGCGTTGAAGCGCTCGCCGACCTCGTGCATCTCGTCACGCGTACGGATGTCCACGCGGGTGGTGAGGTCGCCGGCTGCCATGCGCTGGGTCGCGTCGTTGAGCTGCTCGACGCTTTCCTTGATTGAGCGGTACAGCCCGGCGAAGGCATAGATCAGCAGCAGGAGCACCACGATGACGGTGGTCATCGCGATATTGCGGGTCAGGGTGTTGCTGCGGATGCGGTCGGCGAACAGCGTGTCCAGTTCCGGCACGATGGCGTCGTACAGGGCGAAGGTGGTGGTGATGGAGCGGGTGGCCGCATCGAACACTTCCTGGGCCTCGATCCTGATCATGTCGGCCTCCAGCAGTTCTTCCCGGAGGATGCGCGCGAAGTCCTCGACCGCGCGGGCGTTCTCCTCGACCCGAGTATTCAGCCGGGATGCCAGGTCCGGATTCGCGGAGAATGCGGCGCCCAGTCCCGCATTCAGGTTGTCGTTGATGCTGTCCATGTTGCTGACGAGTACCGCCAGGCGCAGGACTGCGTCATAACTCCCGGCGGCCGCGACGCCCGAACCCACGGCACGTGCCTGTCCCATGGTCTCGGTCAGGGCGGGGAGGCGATTGCTCAGGGCATCACCCAGGTAATAGCTGTCGAGTTGCGGATCGAGGGTGATCTCGGAGGTATCGGCGACGTGTCGGATCAGGCCGAGCAGGTCCGCGATCAAGGCGGTATGGCGCTCCAGACTTTCATCCGCGGCCATACTCGCTGCGTCCGAGCGGATCCGCTCCCAGGTCTGACGGATGCCATCGACACGGTTGCCGGTCTCCAGCGACGCGCCGAGTTCGCGGTCCACCCGGGCCAGGGCGTCCAGGGTCTGATCCGCGCGGCTGGCAATTTCCCGTGCGCGCGGACGCGCGCTTTCGTCTCCGCCCAGCAAGGCCGCCATCATGCCGCGGTGCTGCTGGAGATACTCCACCGGCTGGCGGGCCGCCTCGATGTAGGCCAGGCCTTCGCGTTCGTGTTCAAGGAAACGGAGGTTTTCGTTGAGGTTATTCAGGGCGATCCCGCTCAGCATCAGGAGCGGAACCAGCACGATGACAAAGATCAGCCCGAATTTGACCGGGTAGCGAAAGCGGTTCATCAGCCAGGTGGCGGGCTGCAGAATGGCGTCCATCGGGTTCTCCTTTCCTCTGTGTCGCGTTACCGCGATTGTTCTGATGCATCGCGTGATGGTGTAAGCGTTAACGGTCGTGCGGCCCGGTTCTTGAGGGGGTTCGTCCTCGGCGGGGGTTACTTGCCGCCGTTCGGCTCCTTGCGGGCCGACACGCCGGCGGTCAGCGCGTAGCGCATCGCGTCCTCCAGCGACAGGCCCAGCGGCTCGACGCGTTCGCGCGGCAGCATCAGGGTATAGCCACCGATCTGGTAGCTCATCGGCAGGTAGACGGCCACGGTCTCCGCGCCGCCGAGGTTGTCCGGCAGGCCCGCGAAATCCTCGCGGGTCACGAAGCCCACCAGCTTGAAGTCGCTGCCCGGGAACCGCACCAGTACCGCCTGACCGAAGCGCTCGTGAATGTCCCGGGACAGCAGGCCGGTCACGTCGCGCAGCGTTCCGTGGATGGTTTTGACCACCGGGATGCGCTGCATCAGGCCCTCCATCCAGTCGAACAGCCAGCGCACCACATAAGCCCGCAGCAGTACGCCGAGCCCGAAGATCAGCGCGACCCCGGCGGCGATGCCCATCCCCGGGATGTACAGGGCCTCCGGGAGGATCAACTGCAGCAATCCTCCAAGCACCTGTTCGGCGGTGCTGCCCAGCCACCACAGCAGGGCCAGGGTAACCACCAGTGGCAGGATCGCGGCCAGGCCGGTGAGGAAGGTGCGGGAAAGGGCGCGCAAGGGGGGCTCCGGGTGAAGGTGTTCGGGAATCCTAACGTATCCCGTGGCGCGGGCGCGGCACTTCCGGCCATCTGCCCAGTCTATCGGATGGATGCCTCAAGCAAGGAAGGGACGATGCGAATGCGATGCTGGATCGGGATGCTGTGCCTGGTGCTGATCGGGGTCGGAAGCGCCCAGGCCGGGGACGGTGCCGCAGCTGCACCCGAAGACTATGCGATGACCCCGGAGGAGGTGGCGCCGGGTGTCTACGCGGTGATGACGCCGGCGCGGGATTTCCCCAGTCGCGAGAACCTGGGCTGGAACGCCAACATGGCGTTCGTGGTGACAGGCGACGGCGTGCTTGTGGTGGATACTGGCTCCTCGGAAATCATGGGCGTGGCGCTGCGTGAGACGATCCGCGCGGTGACCGATCAGCCGGTGCGCTGGATCGTGAACACTCACAGCCATGGCGATCACTGGCTGGGTAACCACGCCTTCGCCGATCACGATCCGGAGATCATGGCCGGCCCGGAGGCCGCCGCGCGCATGCGCGACGAGGCGGATGGCTGGATCGACAGCTTTCGCGAGATGACCGAGGGCGCGACTGGTGATACCACGCCACTGTTTCCGAATCGCCTGGTGGAGGTACGCGAGGCGCGCCAGTTCGGGGATACCGAGGTCGTGGTGATCCCGTCCGGGGGTGCGCACTCCCCCGGGGACCTGCTCGTCTGGCTGCCGGAAAGCCGTGTGCTGATCCCCGGTGACGTGGTGTACACGGACCGTGCCCCGTCGGTCTGGGATGGCGATGTGGCCCGCTGGATGGATCTGCTGAACGAGCTGATCGCGCTGGAGCCCGGGGTGGTGGTTCCCGGTCATGGGCGGATCGAGGGGCCGGAGACCCTGGTGCGCCTGCGGGGTTATCTCGAGGCGCTGTGGGCAGCGGTCGAGGAGGGCGTCGAGCAGGGGCTGCCCGATTTCCTGACCGTGCCGCTGGTGCGCGAGCACATGGCGGAGATCGCGCGCGACTATCCCGGTTTCGATGACAAGATCGAGCGTTCGGTGGCGCACCTCTATCCCGATGTCGAGGCCGCGATCTTCTGATCGAGTCGCGGCTGCCCGGTGGTCAGAACTGCCAGGTGGCATGCAGGGCGCCGAACTCGGCCGGGCCGGTGGCCTGCCCGGCGAATTCGCGCGTGCGCCAGACGTGGGTATACCCGAGGCGCAGGGTTGACCCGATGTGGTAGACGAACCCCGCAGCCGCCTCGAGCACCAGGGGATAGCGCTCGTCCACGGAGGGACCCGAGCGGAACGCGGGACCGTCGAGGAACAGGTCGTACAGCATCAGGCGGGCATCGACGCCGACGAACAGGTATCCGCCGGACGCGGTATCCGCCGGGAAGGTGCTGGAGCCAAGGAGTGCCGGCCCAATCCGTGGTGGGCCGTAGTCGCGGGGCAGGTGGCGACCCGCACGCAGGATCGCGCCGGCATTGGCGAAGGTGAACGGGCTGCCGGCGGTCACCCCCCAGTGCGGGGTCAGGTCGGCCCGCCACCCGCGTTCGGCGCGGTGCGAGTGCCGTCGCAACTGGCGTTCGTAGGCGAGCATCAGGGTGGGTTCGTTGCCGATCTGCGCATCCCAGCCCTGGGGTTCCGGCGAGCCGATCAGTTCGTGTGTTGCCTTCTGGGTAGCCTCGGCAAGCGACGCCGGACCGACGACCCCGAGGCTCACCTGGAGGCGATCCAGCCGCTGTCCGCTGTCCTGCGCGAGGTTGAAGTTCAGGTACAGCCAGCCCGCATACGGCCGGTCGTCCGGGTCCGGAGGGGCTCGCTCGATGTCCTCGGGCGTGTACATGTTCTGACCGATGGCGCCGCCGTACTTGAAGCGCGCTCGCGGGCTCGGCCCGGGGAACGTCGGGAGTTGCTCGGCCACTGTCCGCAGCCAGGACGGGACATGCTCGCCACTGCGCGTCCAGGTCGCGCGCACCCCGCTGGTGTAGTAGCGATCCACACCGGCGAACAGGTCGTTTTCGTACTCCAGTCCGAGCGAGTCCAGCCCCGCGCCGCCCGCCAGTGCCGTGCTGGCCGGGGGCGCGAGCAGCAGCGCGAGTAACACCCCGGACAGGCCCGCGTGACGTCGGTCCCCGCTCCGGGGAGCCGGGGGGTTCCGGTATGATCGTGCCATGGATCTCTCCAACCAGATCATCTTCCTGGCCTCGGTGGTATTGCTGGGCAGCATCCTGTCGAGCGTGATCACCTCGCGCCTGGGGGTTCCGCTGCTGCTGGTGTTCCTGGTGATCGGGATGCTGCTCGGGCCCGAGGGGCCGGGCGGTCTGGTGTTCGAGAATATCACCCTGGCCCACCTGATCGGCTCGGCGGCCCTGGCCATCATCCTGTTCGATGGCGGGATGCGCACCCCGTCGCGCAATTTCCGCATCGGTCTGCGTCCGGCGGTGGGGCTGGCCACGATCGGGGTGGTGGTGACCTCGGGCCTGACCGGGCTGTTCGCGGTCTGGTGGCTGCAACTCTCCTGGCTGGAGGGGTTGCTGCTTGGCGCGATCGTTGGTTCCACGGATGCCGCGGCGGTGTTTTCGTTGCTGCGCTCGCGCGGACTGGAACTCAAGAGCCGGGTCGGGGCCACGCTGGAGATCGAGTCCGGCGCTAACGACCCGATGGCGATCTTTCTGACCATCGTGCTGATCGAGCTGATCCTGATGCCGGAGCGCGACTTCGGCCTGGTGGTGCTGATCGAGTTCGTGCAGCAGATGGGCCTGGGCGCCGTGCTCGGGGTGGGTGGTGGCCTCGCGTTGCTGGCGCTGATCAATCGCGTGCCGATGGCCGCCGGGCTCTATCCGCTGTTTGCGATGGCCGGGGCGCTGGCCCTGTTCGGGCTGACCGGGCTGGTCGGGGGGTCGGGGTTTCTGGCCGTCTACCTGGCGGGGCTGCTGCTGGGCAACCGGCCACTGGAGGCCTCGCAGAACATCAAGCGCTTCCACGACGGGATCGCCTCGCTGGCACAGATCGGGATGTTCCTGATGCTGGGCATGCTGGTCACGCCCTCGGCCCTCACCCCGGTTGCGCTGGACGCGGGGCTGGTCGCGCTGGTGCTGATCCTGGTCGCCCGCCCGCTGGCGGTCTGGCTGTGCCTTTACCCGTTCCACTTTCCGTGGCGCGAGCAGGTGTTTATCGCCTGGGTGGGGTTGCGCGGGGCGGTGCCGATCATCCTGGCGCTGTTTCCACTGCTGGCCGGCCTGGATCTGGCTGGCTACTTCTTCCATGTGGTGTTCTTCGTGGTGCTCATCTCGCTGCTCGTGCAGGGCTGGACGGTGGCAACGTCGGCGCGCTGGCTGGGGCTCGAGCTACCGCCGACCACCGCGCGGGTGCAGCGTACCGAACTGGATATTCCGGGCCAGCAGGAGATGGAGCTGGTCGGTTATCGCCTGGCCGAGACTACCCCGGTGGTGCGCGAGGCGTGGTCCAGCTTTCGTCTGCCGGGTACCGCGCGAGTGGTGGCGCACCTGCGCCACGGCAAGCTGCTGGAGACCCTGGAGATGCTGGACCTGCATGCCGGCGATCATCTCTACATCATGGTATCTCCCGCCGACCTGCCCGATCTCGACCGCCTGTTCGTACCCAGGGACGAGGTGCCGGAGCGCCTGACCGAACGCAGCATATTCGGCGAGTTCGCCCTGAACGGCGACGCGCAACTCGGTGCGGTGGGGATGGCCTACGGTCTGCCGATCCCGCCGGAACGCCAGGGCGAGACGCTGGAGGAATACCTGCGCCGCGAGCTGCAGGCGGAGCCGGTGGTGGGCGACGCGGTCGACCTGGGGCACATGCGTCTGGTGATCCGCGAGATGGAGGGGCCGCGCATCACCCGTGTCGGCCTCAAACTGCAATAGCGCCCGGGTCTCCGCACCCCGTCGACCCGGAATCGCGAGAGGCCTCGCGATGTGGCGATCCTTGCGCCCGCGCCTGCGCGGGCCCTGCCGGGTTGTCGGGTTCGCGAGGACGGGACCCCGGCCCTGGGCGTTTTCCGCGCGGTGGCGTATGCGCGTGAATCCGGAACTCGTGCCCGGCTTATATATGCGTCTGTTCGTATAAAATAATAAATTAAATAAATGGCGTGATCCGCACAAAGTCCTGCCAGATGCAACTTTTTTCAAGGCTTGATTTGATCCTTGTATTTTGCTCTTCTGGGCCCGGCGCAATGTGAGGTCTTTCACATCGCGCGGCATGTCCCAGTGCAATCAAGGAGAATTCATTATGTCGCTTTCCCGCAGTCTGTCCCGCTTTGGCCTGGTCCTGGCGTTTTTGTTCCCGTTCGCGCTCATGGCGGATTACGAGTCGCCCGAGACTGTCGATGGCACCACGTACGTGGGTCCGGAAGAGGCCCGCGCCCTGTTCGATCAGCGTGTACCGTTCGTTGACGTCCGGACCACCTCCGACTACGAAGCCGGGCGTATCCCGGGGGCCATCAACCTGACGGTCGAGCGTGATCAGTCCCAGAGTGACATCACCGAAGAATCGCTGCTGGAGTTCATCGGGTCCAAGGACGCCGATGTCGTCTTCTACTGCAACAGCACCCCCTGCTGGCGTACCTCGGGGGCCGCTGAACGTGCCGTGGAATGGGGCTTTACCGGCGTGCACTACTACCGTCTGGGCTTCCCGTCCTGGCAGGAGGCCGGCTACCCGGTCGAGTAATCCTCAAGTAATCCCCTGAAACGTCGTTAAAGAACCTGCTGGGTGGTGATGTTTTCCATCGCCCCCCGGCAGGTATGACGGGCGTTACAAGAACAAAATTCAATGGGGGCACCATGTCACTGAAACTCCGTCTGACCCTGCTGGCACTGGGCGCCCTGCTGCTGGCGTCGATCGTCCTGATCGGCCTGGCACGGGTGGCCCAGGATGTATCGGAGACGCGTTTCGAGGACCTGATGCTTACCAGCAAGGCACAGTTGTGGGATCGCATTATCGCCACCGAGATGGAACGCATGGAGGTGGGCGTCCAGAGCATGACCCGCAACCGGGACGCCATCGCCGCCCTGTACGAGGGCGATCGGCAGGCCCTTCAGGACGCGGCCCGCCCGACCTTCAACCGGATGAGCTCTTCGGGGACCATCACCGGTCTGCAGGTCGTCGACAACGAGGCGACCATCCTGTTCTCCACGACGGGCGATTTCTCCGGGAGAACCACCAAGCCGCTGGTGCGGCAGGTGCTGGAGGAGCGCAATGTGATGCGCGGTGTGCAGCGCGACGAGGACGGGACGCTGGTATCGACCCTTGCGTTCCCGATGTACGACCGTGGCCAGGTCGTGGGTGCCGGGGTATTCATGCGCCATATGGATGCCCCGCTCGAGGAGATGGCGGCCGCGGATGCATCGCTCAATCTTCTGATCGACGCACGCGGCAATGTGGAATACCGCTCCTATGATCCGGAAGAGAACAATCTGCTCGAACGTATCGAACTGGATCGTCCGGCACTGGGCGAACAGCAGGTGGCTCGTGCCTCCGGCGACGAACGCGCCTATTCGGTTGTGACGCACCCGGTGCGGGCCCCGGATGGCGAGGCGCTGGCGCATTTCGTGAGCGTGAGTGACTTCACCGAAAGCTTCGGGCGTCAGGCCTTCATCAACCGTGTGGCCATCGCCAGCTCCGTCATTGTCCTGATCGCCCTGGCGATCCTGATCTACTGGTACATGCAGCGCGCGTTTGCGCCGCTGTTGCGCGCCGTGGATGCCGCGGATGCCATTGCCCAGGGCGATCTCAGTCAGACCCTCGTCGATACGGCCCGCAATGATGAAACCGGGCGGCTGTCGCAGGCCATGCAGACGATGCTGAGCCAGTTGCGTTCGATGATCGAGGCGATCAACGACGCGACCCGTCAGGTGGCCTCCGCCGCCGAGCAGGTCTCGGCGACGACGCAGCAGACCAACTCGGGTATGCGCCGGCAGCACCAGGAGATCGAACAGATCGCTACCGCGATGAACGAAATGACGCAGACCACCCGCGAGGTGGCCAGCAGCGCCCAGGGGGCGGCGTCTTCCGCGGACAGCGCCAAGAAGGACATCGATGCCGGCCAGTCCGCGTTGCAAAAGACCGTGCAGTCGATCCGTGCCCTGGAATCCTCGGTGGGCGAGACCTCCGAGTCGGTCCAGGCGCTCCAGTCGGATGTCGAAAATATCACCGTGGTACTGGACGTGATCAAGGGCGTGGCCGAGCAGACCAACCTGCTGGCACTGAATGCCGCGATCGAGGCGGCCCGCGCCGGCGAACAGGGTCGCGGGTTCGCGGTGGTGGCCGACGAGGTGCGGACGCTGGCGAGCCGCACCCAGCAGTCCACCGAGGAGATCCAGGAGATCATCACCAAGCTGCAGGACCGCGCCGGCCAGTCGTCGAAGTCGATGAGCGTCGGCATGGAGCGCGTCTCTACCACGGTGGAGGACGCCGCCGGGGCCGAAGAGGCATTTGGTGGTATCAAGAACTCGATCACGCGGATTACCGACATGAACCATCAGATTGCCGGGGCCGCCGAGGAGCAGAGCGCGACGGCCGCGCATATCGATGAAGGCGTGACCAACATCCGTGACGTTGCCGAGGAAACCTCCAGGGCCTCGGAAAACACCACGGCGGCGACCGAGGAACTGGCGCGCCTGGCTGCGCAACTGCAGGAGCTGACCGCGCGCTTCCGGCTGTAGCCGAACCGGAACGAGGCACGGGGAGTCCGGGGCGTCGCTTCGGGCTCCTTTTTCGCGTGCGCGGTTTATTTCTCTAGCATGGCCTTCAGGCCAGCGAGGTGGGCGCGCGCGGTGAGTTGCTGGGTTTCGGGGTCCGGCGGCTTGGCGTCCGGCCAGTCGAGGTGCTCCTCGGGGAGTTCGTCGAGAAAGCGCGAGGGTTCGCAGTCGACGCTCTCGCCGTAGCGACTGCGTTGCTGGGCGTAGGTGATCAGCAGGGTCTGCTGGGCACGGGTGAGGCCAACATAGGCCAGGCGGCGCTCCTCCTCGATGGAATCGTCCTCGACGCTGACCCGGTGCGGCAACAGTTCCTCCTCGAAGCCGACCAGGCAGACATGGGGAAATTCCAGGCCCTTGGCGGTGTGCAAGGTCAGCAGTTGTACGGCCTCTTCGCCTTCCTGTGACTCGCGGTTGCGGTCGAGGATGTCCATCAGGCTGATGCGGTTGACGATGTCGGCCAGGCCCATGCCCCGGTCGTCCTCGGCCTCGTCGTCGCCGTATTCGGCCGTGGTGCCGGTTCCGCCCATGCGCCCGACCCAGTCGATGAATTCGCGCACGTTGTCCATGCGCCGACTCGCGGCACGCGGGTTGGGGCTGTTTTCCAGCAGCCAGGACTCGTAGTCGATGTCCTCGACCAGGGCGCGCAGCAGGGCGTCGGGGGACTCTTCCTCGCCCCGGTGGCGGAATCCGTCCATCCAGTCGACGAAGCGTTCCAGGCGTGCCTGGGCGCGGGCATCCATGTATTCCGCAAGCCCCGCGCCGCGCGCGGCCTGCAGCAGCGAGGCGCGGCGCTGGTTGGCGTAGTTCCCCAGCTTTTCCAGCGTTGCCGGTCCGATCTCGCGGCGTGGCACGTTGACCACCCGCAGGAACGCGGTGTTGTCGTCCGGGTTGGCGAGCAGGCGCAGGTAGGCGACCAGGTCCTTGATCTCGGCCTTTTCGAAGAACGACTGGCCACCGCTCAGGCGGTAGGGGATGCCCTGTTCGCGCAGGAGTTTTTCGAACAGTCTGGACTGGTGGTTGCTCCGGTAGAGGATGGCGAAATCCCCCCAGCCCGCGTTCAGTCGGAAGCGCCGGCGCATCAGTTCGGAGACCACGCGCGCCGCCTCGGTGTCGGCGTCGGAGCAGCCGATCACCTCGATCTTCTCGCCCTCGCCGAGCGCGCTCCACAGGCGTTTTTCGAATACATGCGGGTTATTCGCGATCAGCGCGTTCGCGGTGTGCAGGATGCGGTTGGTGGAGCGGTAGTTCTGTTCCAGCTTGATCACCTCCAGGCGCGGGAAGTCCTGTTGCAGGCGTGCGAGGTTTTCCGGGCGTGCCCCGCGCCAGGCGTAGATCGACTGATCGTCGTCCCCGACCACCGTCAGCCCGTCGCTGACGCCGACCAGCAGGCGCACCAACTGGTATTGCGCGGAGTTGGTGTCCTGATATTCGTCCACCAGCAGGTGGCGGATGCGGTCCTGCCAGCGGTTGCGCAGCTCCGGATCGTCGCGCAGGCAGTCCACCGGGCGCTTGATCAGATCGTCGAAGTCCACCGCGTTATAGGCGCGCAGGGCGTCCTGGTAGCGCGGATAGAGGTTGGCCGCGGCAAGCGCCTCCGGGGCGCCGCTCATCTGGCTGGCTTCGTGCAGCGCCTCCTCGGGGGTCAGCAGGTCGTTTTTCCAGCGGCTGATGTGACCCACCAGGGCGTCGACCTCCCCGGCGGTGTCGTCGCGATAGGTAATTTCGCGCAGCAGCGCCCGGCAGTCTCCGGGGTCGAGGATGGAAAAGCCGGGACGCAGCCCCGCCGATTCCAGCTCGCGGCGCAGGAAATTCAGCCCGAAGGTGTGGAAGGTGGAGACGTTCAGGCCGCGGGCCTGCTCGCGTGACAGGCGACCCTGGACGCGGGTGCGCATCTCCCGCGCGGCCTTGTTCGTGAAGGTGATGGCGACAATCTGGCGTGCGCCGATCCCGCGCTGTTCGATGAGGTGCGCGATCTTCTCGGTAATCACGCGGGTCTTGCCCGAGCCGGCCCCGGCCAGTACCAGCAGGGGGCGTTCCGTGGTGGACACGGCAGCCTGTTGTTGGGGGTTCAGTTCGGACACGGGCGGTCGCTTCGTTCGGGCGCGGGCGCGTAAACTAACCCACACCCCGGCATTCATAAAGACAGAAGCGTTGAGGATAAGCCATTGTGCGAGCACCCGGGTCGCCCCGCTGACATCACGACCGCGTCCCCTCTGCCCCGCTTGACGCAGTTCGATCTGCATTCGCATCTGATGGACGTGCCGGGGCCGGCCGTGGTGCTGTTTACGCGTCCGGGCTGCGGGGCCTGCGGAGGCATGGCCCGGGTGCTGGCCGAATGGCAGGGGGCGACGGACGCCCCGGCCCTGTTCGCGGTGGACGCGGAGATCGATACCGCGCTGGTCCGCGAGTTCGAGGTCTTCCACCTGCCGGCCCTGTTCGTGTTCCGTGACGGCCACTATCACGGGCGGCTGGAGGCGCCGCCTCGCCTTCCGTTGTTGCGGGCCGCGCTGGACGCACGTCTGGCGGCCGATCCGGAGGAGGCCCCGTGATCGAGTCCCGCGACTGGTGGCCCGCGGCGCGGGTGGCCGAGAGCCCGAATCAGGATGCCCGTCCGGAGGGCCAGCAGCCGGAGCTGATCGTGGTTCACGCGATCAGCCTGCCACCGGGTGAATTCGGCGGACCGCACGTCGCGGAGTTGTTCGCCAACTGCCTTGACCCCGACGCCCATCCGTATTTCGCACAGATCGCCACGCTGCACGTGTCGGCCCACGTACTGATCGATCGTCAGGGGCGGGCGACCCAGTTCGTGCCTTTCTCGCGGCGTGCCTGGCATGCCGGGGTCTCCTGCTGGCGGGGCCGCGAGCGCTGCAACGACTTTTCCATCGGGATCGAGCTCGAAGGGACCGACGCGCTGCCGTTTACCGCGCCGCAGTACACCGCGCTGGCGCGGCTGGTCGCCTGGCTCCGGGGGCGGTTCCCGACCCTCGCCGCAGATGCCGTGGCCGGCCACAGTGACATTGCGCCGGGGCGCAAGACCGACCCGGGCCCGCATTTCGACTGGGAGCGGCTGGCGGCCTGTCTGCGGGAGGTGCGCGCATGATCGTCGAGCTGTTGCGCCACGGCGAGCCGGAGGGTGGCCAGCGCTACCGCGGCCACGGTTGCGACGACCCCCTGAGCGTGGACGGCTGGGCGCAGATGCGCCAGGCAGTGGCGCGGGACGACCACTGGGACCTGGTGGTCAGCTCCCCGCTGCAGCGGTGCCGCGCGTTCGCGGAGGAGCATGCGGGTGAACGGGGGTGCCCGCTGCTGCTGGTGCCGGATCTGCGCGAGGTCGGGTTTGGCGCCTGGGAGGGGCGCACCCGGGTGGACCTGCAACGCGAGCGCCCGGACGAGTACCGCGCCTTCTATGCCGATCCGGTGAATGCACGCCCGGCGGGTGCCGAGCCCCTGGGCGAGTTTCGGCGTCGGGTGGAGGCCGCATTCCTCTCCGAGGTGGCCGCGCACGATGCCGAACGGGTGCTGGCCGTGGTGCACGCCGGAGTCATCCGGGCACTGGCGGGCTGGGTGCTGGGGGCCCCGGACGCGCGTATCTACCAGCTGGACTGCGACTATGCGAGCCGTACCCGCCTGTACCGGCATCCCAGCCGTGGCTGGCGGCTGGTCTACACCAATCGAGTCTAGCCCGGATATTTCATGAATTGCACGCGCCCTCGCTGGTCTCTTGACCGCACAGGGAATTTTCCTCAGTCGGCCGTATCACCCCATACGGCACTCCTTCGGAAAGTCCCCTGTGCGGCCAATATCCTGCGCGATCATCACGCGAATTCGTGAAACATCCGGGCTGAGTCTCTCGGCCCGGCCGACTATCCGGCCTGGCTGTCGCGCCTCGGCACTGCCTTGACCGAAAGGTAATGACCCTTTTCGAGGACCTCGAACAGGCGGTCGATATTCGGATGCTTGCCGGGGTGGGCCCGCGCGTCGTCCGCGTGGCTACCGTACATCAGCAGGCCGGAGTTGGCCGCCTTCGGGCCGATCCCGCCGAAGTCCAGGGCGAGCTTGTAGTACACCTGCAGGGACAGGCGTTGATCATCCTTGTTCTCGATCGTCGCACACGGGTTGTAATCCTCGCCGAACAGTTCCAGGCGTTCGATGGTGCTGACGTCGGGCAGCGTCTTGGGCATGTCGGGCTCCTTCGAAAACTGCCGGCATTATCGGGGCATGCCCGGCCCGTCACAACCGCGGAACATGTACGGGACGGGGATATGCGGCGGGTGTCGCAGAGGGGCACGCCTGCTGTCAGCCGGGGGCGGCGGGTGTGCCGTGTTAGCATGGGCGCTTTTTCCGAGGGATCCCGAACATGCAGCAGAGCCCGTTCATGGAGGCCGCGCAGGCTGCGGCCGATGCCGCCGAGAAGGTCATCCGCCACTATTACGAGACAGGGGTGGATGTCGAGACCAAGCCCGACGATACCCCGGTGACCCGGGCCGACGTGGAGAGCGAGCAGGCCATCCACGCGGTGATTCGCGAGCGCTTCCCGGAGCACGGTTTCTATGGCGAGGAGACCGGTCAGTCGGACATGGACTCTGACTACGTCTGGCTGATTGATCCGATCGACGGGACCAAGAGCTTTGTGCGTCGCTACCCGTTCTTCTCCACCCAGATCGCGCTGATGCACAGGGGTGAGCTGGTCCTGGGGCTGTCCAATGGCATCCAGTTTGGCGAGCGCGCCTGGGCCGAGAAGGGGCAGGGCGCGTTCCTGAACGGTGATCCGATTTCGGTCGCGAAGACCACCGATCTGGCGCGGGCCTCCCTGTCCACCGGTAACCTCAAGTCCATGGCCCAGAATGCCGACGCCTGGAAGGCGCTGGGTGGTATCACGGCCGAGGTGAATCGAACCCGTGGCTACGGCGATTTCTACCACTATCACTTGCTGGCGCGCGGCAGCATCGACCTGATTGTCGAGTCCGACGTGAACATCCTGGACATCGCTGCCCTGGCGGTGATCGTGCGCGAGGCGGGTGGCGTGTTCACCAACCTCTCCGGGGGCGAACTCGACCTGAATACCTCCAGCGTACTGGCCGCGGGTACCCCGGAGCTGCACCGGACCGCGCTACAGCGCCTCGGCTGGGCCGGCTGAGAGCCGGGGAGGTACTCGAGAGTCTCTCTCAGTCGGCGGTCAGCGGGAACAGGGTGAGCTCGACGCGGCGATTCTGTTCGCGGCCCGCATCGGTCTCGTTGGTCGCGACCGGCTGGTGCGGTCCG
>SKNJ01000025.1 GCA_007120575.1 Thioalkalivibrio sp. | reverse complement strand
AGGCCCCTTCTGGGGCACTGTCTGGACCGGGTCGGCGCGCTGCGGCCCGACGCCATCTCGGTGGTGGTCAGCCATCAGCAGGACCGCGTTCGCGAGGCGTTCGCCGCAGCCCCGGTCACCTGGGTGGACCAGGGCCGACCGGGCGGGACGGGCCACGCGGTCGCCACCGCGCTGGAGGGCGTGCCGGACCGCACCCGAGTCCTGGTGACCTATGGGGACGTACCGCGCATCCCGGTCGCCGATCTGGAAGCCTGTGTCGCCGCCCCGCAAGACCTGGCGGTGCTCGGGGCCGAGGTCGCCGACCCCACCGGCTATGGCCGGCTGGTCGTCGACGCGGCCGGGGCTCTCGCGCGCATCGTCGAGCATCAGGAAGCCGATGCCGGGGAGCGGGCGATCCGGACCATCAACACCGGCGTCCTCGCGGGGCAGGCCGGGGCGCTGCGGCGCTGGCTGGCGGCTTGCGAGCCGACACCCGAAGCCGGACGTGAGTGGTACCTGACCGATGTCGTGGAACAGGCCGTGGCCGATGGCGTGAGCGTCGCTCTGGTACGCAGCCGCAAGCCGGATGCGGTGCTGGGGGTGAACGATCGCGCCCAGCTCGCCGAGCAGGAACGTCTCCTGCAACGCGATCAGGCCGGGACGCTGATGCAGGCCGGCCTGGCGCTGGTCGATCCCGACCGCTTCGATCTGCGTGGCACCCTGGAGCACGGTCTCGATTGCCATCTGGACGTCAACGTGGTCCTCGAGGGTCGCGTCGTGCTGAGCGACGACGTCCATATCGGCCCGGGCTGCGTGCTGCGCGACTGCGAGATCGGCACGGGGTCGGTGATCGCGGCCCACAGTGTGCTGGAGGAGACGGTCGTCGCCGAGGGCGCCTGCATCGGACCATTCGCCCGCCTGCGTCCGGGCACGCGGATCGGACCCGGGGCGCGGATCGGCAACTTCGTCGAGACCAAGAATGCCGTGCTCGACGCCAGCGCCAAGATCCCCCATCTGAGCTATGTCGGCGATGCCCACGTCGGCACACGCGCCAACCTGGGTGCCGGCACCATTACCTGCAACTACGACGGCGCGCGCAAGCATCACACCGAGATCGGGGCCGACGCCTTCATCGGCTCCAATACCGCCCTGGTGGCGCCGCTCAACATCGGTTCGGGGGCCACCGTGGGGGCAGGTTCTACCCTTTCCCGGGACGTGGAACCGGGCGCCCTGGCGCTGACCCGGGCGCGTGCCCGGACCATTCCCGACTGGCCACGCCCGCGCAAGGGCGATGAACCCGCGGAGTCCTGACCCATGTGCGGACTGGTCGCCGGAATCGGTGAACGCAACCTGGTACCGGTGCTGATCGAGGGGCTGCACCGCCTGGAATACCGAGGCTACGATTCCGCGGGTATTGCCGTCGCGGGCGACAGCGCCATCCACGAGGCCCGAACCGCGGGCAAGGTCGCGGTTTTGGAGCAGGCAGTCACCGCGCGTGCGCTACGCGGTACCGCAGGGATCGCGCATACCCGCTGGGCGACCCACGGGCCACCCACCGAGCTCAACGCCCATCCGCATCGCTCGCGGGATGGGCGCGTCGCGATCGTCCACAACGGAATCATCGAGAACCACGATGCCCTGCGCGCAGAGCTGGACGCAGCCGGCTGGGCCTGCGCCTCCGGCACCGACAGCGAGGTGATCGCCCATCTATTCGAACGCGAGCTGGAGCGCCCCGGCGCGGAGCCCCTGGACTGCCTGCGCCGGGTCTGCGACCGCCTGTCCGGTGCCTACGCGGTGGCGGTACTGTTGGCGGACTCCCCGGACCGGATTCTGGTCGCGCGCTCCGGCAGCCCGTTACTGATCGGCCTGGGGATCGGCGAGAACTTCGCCGCTTCCGACATCCAGGCGCTCTTGCCGGTCACCCAGCGGTTCATCGACCTCGAGGATGGCGATGTCGCCAGCCTGAACCGCGCGGGGGTCGTGATCCAGGACGCCGCGGGCACCCCCGTGGAGCGCCCGGTGCGCGAGAGTCGCGGTGAACTCGCCACCGCCGAGCGCGGCGAGTATCGCCACTTCATGCTCAAGGAGATCCACGAGCAGCCCGCGGCCCTGGCGCGTACCCTTGCGGGCCGGCTTGGCACCGATGCGATCCTCGAGAACATCCTGGGGCCCGACACCGCGGCCGCGCTGGAGCCGGTCTCTGCGGTCCAGATCGTGGCCTGCGGGACCAGCTACCATGCGGGCCTCGTCGCGCGCCACTGGATCGAGGAGCATCTCGGCCTGCCGGCGCAGGTCGAGGTAGCCAGCGAATATCGTTACCGCCGACACGTGGTCGTACCCGGCACCCTGCTGGTGGTCATCTCCCAGTCCGGCGAGACGGCCGACACCCTGGCCGTCCTGAAACAGGCGCGCGACGAACCGTTCGCGGCGCGCCTGGCGATCTGCAACGTCCCTGAAAGCACCATGGCGCGTCTTGCCGACCGCGTGCTGATGACCCATGCCGGTCCGGAGATTGGAGTGGCCTCCACCAAGGCCTTCACCACCCAGCTCGCCGCCCTGGCCCTCCTGGTGCTGACGCTGGGCCGGCCCGCCCGCGCCAGCCACCTGTCCGCCGACGACCAGGCCAGCGGCATCGCCGCGTTGCATGCGCTCCCGGACGAGGCAGCGCGTCTGCTCGCCCTGGACTCGACCATTGCCGGGATCTCCGAGCGTCTGGTGGAACGCCAGCATGCGCTGTTCCTGGGCCGGGGCGTGCACTACCCGATCGCGCTGGAGGGCGCGCTCAAGCTGAAGGAGATCTCCTACATCCACGCCGAGGCTTACCCCTCCGGTGAGCTCAAGCACGGGCCGCTGGCGCTGGTCGACAACGAGATGCCGGTCATCGCGGTGGCACCGGACGACGCCCAGCTGGCGAAGCTCTCCAGCAACCTCCAGGAGGTCCGGGCCCGGGGTGGCCAGCTGATCGTGATCGGCGAGGAAAATGCGGCCCGCGCGCTGGGGCCGGACGATGCCTGGGTGGGACTGCCCCGTCGCGATACCACGAACCCGTGGCTCGCCCCGATCCTGTTCGCGATCCCCCTGCAACTGCTCGCCTACCACACCGCGGTGCTGAAGGGCACCGACGTCGATCAGCCGCGCAACCTGGCGAAATCGGTCACTGTCGAGTAGTCCCCGCCGGACCTCCATCAGAAAACGCTTGTATTCGTGGCGCGGGTCGGCTAGATTCGCCGGCGCCTGAAAAACGCGTTATCGGAGGTCCCGATGGATCAGCAAGAACTCAACAACCGCTGTGTCTCCCTGTTTCAGTCTCCGCGCGTCCAGACCAAGCTCTGGAACCCGCGCATGTTCTGGAACGTTGGCCGCATCCTGAATGTGAAACCGGAACAGCTCACCGAACCGAAGGTGGACCTGTGCGAACTCGAGGTCATGCTCGCGGCCGCGGCCTACGAGCCGTCGCAGTGCGCCGACAACCTCAACGCGCGCGAGGCCGGCCGGGCCGACTTCATTCGCCGCGCCGTGCAGTCCGGCCAGCGCCCGCTGTTGCAGCGCGCTGCCTGATCCCGCGGCTCGGAGCGGTGCTTTTTGAACCCGGCCCTGGCGGCCGGGTTTTTTGTGCGCGCCCTCCCGGCCACGCGCGGTATCGCGCGAGCCGGGCGGAGGGTATCACCAGCGTGCCTGACGGCGTTCCTACCCGGTTCGCAGTAGCGGCCGCTCGACCTGCTCGCGCGCCTCGCGCCCGGCCATCTGCTCGATCAGGGATAGCGCAAAGTCCATCGCTACCCCGGGGCCGCGCCCGGTAATCAGTTTGCCGTCAATCTCCACGGGTGCGCCGGTGGACGGCATGCCGGACTCGTCCAGCGCGCCGGTGAATGCGGTGACCCGCCGCCCGTGCAGCAGGCCCGCTGCGGCCAGTGCCTTGGGCGCGGCGCAGATCGCACCCAGCCAGCCGTCACCCGCAGCCTGATCGCGCAAACGCTGTTGTACCCGGGAGTCGTCGCGCAGGTGATTGGCGCCAGGGAGCCCCCCGGGCAGCACGACGAGATCGAAGACCTGATCGGCGACGGCCTCCAGGGTGGTGTCCGGCACGATCACCGTGCCGCGCGCACAGCACACCGGCCCGCCCTCCAGCCCCGCGACCGTCACCTCGAACTGCGCGCGGCGCAGCAGGTCGATAATGGTCACCGCCTCGAGTTCCTCGGCCCCGGCGGCCAGGGGTAGCAATACGCTGGGCATGCTCGCCTCCCGCCCTTCTATCCGTGTTCGTCTAGTTCCGGTTGTAGAACGACAGCCCTTTCAGCAGGTTGAGCGCCTCGCTCAGGCCATAGTCGCGTTCCGCCAGGGTCTCGCCGTTCTCGTCCTCGCGTGCGTCCGGGGCCTCGCCATCGCGCAGCTCCTGACGCAGGCGCGCGCCTTCCATCCCGTTCTGTTCGGGACTGCGCCGGGATACCTGGAGGTTCTCCAGCCGGATGTCCGGCTCGATGCCATGGTCCTGGATCGAACGGCCTTCGGGCGTGAAGTAACGCGCGGTGGTCAGCTTGATCCCGGTCCGCTGCCCGAGCGGCAGGATGGTCTGCACCGAACCCTTGCCGAAGGTGTTCTGCCCCATCACGATCGCACGCCGATGGTCCTGCAGCGCCCCGGCCACGATCTCGGAGGCCGACGCGGAACCGCGGTTGACCAGCACCACCATCGGGGCACCTTGCAGCACGTCGCCGGGCGACGCGCGGTAGCGGAACTGCGACTCCTCCAGGCGCCCCTCGGTATAGACGATCAGGCCGTCCTCGAGGAACGCGTCGGAGACCCCGACCGAGCCATTCAGGATGCCGCCCGGATTGTTGCGGAGGTCCAGCACCAGCCCCTTGAGCTCGCCTTCCTCGCGCATCTCCTCGATGGCACGCACCAGATCGCGCGCGGTGCGCGTCTGGAAGTTGCTGATCCGAACATAGCCGTACCCGTCCTCGAGCATTTCGGAACGTACGCTCTGAACCTGGATCACGTCGCGGGTGATGGTGATCTCGCGCGGACTGTCCTCGCCTTCGCGCAGGATGGTCAGGGTGATGTCGGTGCCCCTCTCGCCGCGCATCTGGTTCACCGCATCCGACAGGGTCATGCCCTTCACCGAGTCGCCGTCCAGCCGGATGATCAGGTCCCCGGCCTCGATCCCGGCGCGGCTGGCCGGGGTGTCGTCGATCGGCGCGATGACCTTGACGAAACCATCCTCCATGCCGACCTCGATCCCGAGGCCGCCGAACTCACCAGAGGTCCCGACCTGGATGTCCTCGAACTGCTGTTCGTCCAGATACGCCGAGTGCGGATCCAGGCCGGACAGCATCCCCTGGATCGCGTTGTCCAGCAGCTCCTTGTCATCCACGTCGGTCACGTAATTGCGCTTGATCCGCGTGTACACGTCACTGAAGCGCTGCAGATCTTCGACCGGAAGCGCCGATTTCGCGCCATCCTCGCGCCCGGCATATACCCCTACGGACACGCTCAGCATTACACCCACGATCAGCCCGATCACCAGGGCATAACCGGTACGGAAACAATTCTTCATCAACTCGTCCTCAAAACCGACTACTCAATGGCCACGATGGTAGCACCGGGAACGGGATGCCTGCCTGAACCGCGTTGCAGGGTGCGGCAGCCCGACGCGTCGCCGAGCCGCGGGACCTGTCCCCAAACGTGGCCTCCAGCTACTGGGACGGCCACCAGTCCTCGGGGTTCACTGGCCGGCCGTTTTCCCGGATCTCGAAGTAAAGCCCGGGCGCGATCGCCGCACTCGCTTCCCCGGCGACCCCGATCGGGGCCCCGGCCGATACCGCCTGTTGCTCCGCGACCAGGACTTCCGCGAGGTTGCTGTACAGGGTCAGGTACCCGCCGCCGTGATTCAGGATCACCAGAAAGCCATAGCCCTGCATCCAGTCGGCGTACACCACCTCGCCGCCATGCACGGCGCGCGCCGTGCTATCCCCTTCCACCTCCAGCACCGCCCCGCGCCAGCGCGACCGCAGTCGGCCGGCGCGCGAGCTGTTGAAGCTGCGCACCACCGAGCCCTCTACCGGCCGCGGCAGTTCGCCGCGCAACTGGGCAAAGCCGACCTCCGGCCCCCGCATTCCGTGCTCGGGTGTCCCGCCCTCCCTCGGGCGCTCCGCCTGCCGGGACCGGACATCCTCGATCAGCGCCTCCAGGGTCTCGGCATTGCGGCGCAGTCGATCCAGGCGCAGTGCCTCGTCCTCCAGGGCGGCTTCGACTTCCGCCTGCGCGGCACGCTGCGCCGCTTCTTCGCGTTCCAGCTGCGTCACCAGCTCCTGTGTCCGGGCGCGCTGTTCCTCGAGCACTGCCTGCTCGCGTTCCAGCGCCGCGCGCGCCGCGCGCAGGCGGTCGATCCGCGCCTGAACCGCCGCCAGCGCCTGTTCGCGTGCCGCACGGACGCGTTGGGCGAATTCGGGGGCATGCCGGCTGCCGGCGTCGCCTCCGGGCACCCGCCCCGGGTGCCGGCCCTGCTGCCACTGGTCCCGGACCAGGCCTGCCGCCGTCTTGCGGGCCGCGTCCAGATCCGCCTCGGCGGCGTCCACCCGTGCCTGCTGGGCAGCGATGCGCTCGGCCTGCTCCGCCCGTGCCTGGTCCAGCGCCCGCATCTCGCGCCGCGATTCGCGCGTGCCGCGTGCGGCGGACGCGGTCCGTTCCTCCAGTATCTCGAGCGCAGCGCGCCGTTCCTCCAGGCTGCGTTCGAGGTCCCCGATGGCCGCGCGCGTCTCCTCCAGTTCGGCCTCGGGATCGAGCGCGGCCTGCGCCAGCGGGGCCGCGAGCAGCAGCCCGCCCAGCCACAGCTTTACCATTAGCATTGCGCAAATTCGCATATCGGGGTACGTTTAGGTACTTATATTCTCACCCAGTTACGGGGCCTTGCCTCGGGATCAAGAGGGTTATCGTGAGTAACGAAACGGTTGAAGACGAAATGACCGTCGAAGAATTGATGTCCCAGGACGAGGACATCGAACGGGCTTCGCGTTCGCTGAAGGCGATGTCCCATCCGCTGCGCCTGAAAATCCTCTGCATTCTTGGTGACCGCGAAATCAGCGTACAGGAAATCGTGGACCAGGTCGGGACTTCGCAGAGCAATATCTCGCAGCACCTCGGCATCCTGCGCGACAAGGGCATCCTTGCCACCCGCAAGGATGCCAACCGGGTCTATTATCGGGTCGGGGACTCCCGGACGCTGCGCCTGATCGGTATGATGCAGGACGTTTTCTGCAGCTCCTGACGTTTCACGCTACCCGATCCGGTCCCTCGAATGCTCGAACGCCTGCCCGAATTCCTTGCCAATCATCCGATCCTGACCGGCGCCCTCGGCGCCGTGATCGGCATGATTCTGTTCGTCGAGCTGCGCCAGCTCACGCGCAAGTACCGCACCCTGTCGCCGATCGAGGCGGTCCGGGTCATAAACCAGGACGACGCCCTGGTGCTGGACGTGCGCGAGGACAATGAGGTTGCCAGTGGCCGCATCGGCGGGGCGAAGCACATCCCGCTGGGCAGTCTGAAAAAGCGCCTGGCGGATCTCGAGAAGCACAAGAACACGCCGGTGGTGGTCTATTGCCGCAGCGGCAGCCGCTCGGCGATGGCCGCATCGCAGCTGACCGCGGCCGGTTTCGAGGACGTGGT
>SKNJ01000161.1 GCA_007120575.1 Thioalkalivibrio sp. | reverse complement strand
CCCGCTGGGTCCCCGCCACGAAGATTTGCGCCGACTGGACAGGCTGGTTGGTGGCCCGGTTCGTCACGAGGCCGGTGATGGTCCCCCCGGTCTGTGCCTCCGCCGGGGCTGTTCCCACGGCCAAGAGAGCAAGGAGCGCCACTCCTACGGCGCTCAGGGTTCGAATGAAGGTGGATTTCATGGGCTTGGTCTCCTGGGGGTGATCGCGGGCTCGACCCGGGGATGGCGTGGGAGAGCTCAATTGCGAACTGGGGGATTCCCCTCTGGCGGCTGGTACGTCCAGCGCAACGTAAGGCCATCGTAATTCTGCCCTCAGCGCCTGTCAAAGCATTCATTTCCGTATCGGGGTGTCGGACCCTGGAACGCGATCCATGATCGATCTCAGGTTCGGCCCCCTCCTTGACGGGGCGGAGGGCGTCACTACTTTTGCCTGCCCTCTCCATTTCACAGGCCATCCAGGATCGCGGAGCCCATCGGCGATTTCGGCGGTTCTGGGTTTCGGGGCGGTGGTCGGGGACCCAGCTTGAAGGGGCACCCGGAGGAGAGGAAGGTTGTCCAGGGTGGGACCGGAAGGGACGAGGGTTCCTTCGGTCCCGCTCCTCGTTGAACCGCACGTCTCGATTCCCTAGCCCCCGTGGGGGCTACTCGGAGGAGGTGGACCCCTGTGGCCGTCCGGTACCTGATCGTCACCATCGCCATTCTGGCTGCAGCGTTCCACATGTACACGGCGGGAGTGGAGCCCTTCACCGCCCTGGTGCAGCGCCCGGTCCACCTGGCCCTCATGGCCGTCCTTGGATTCCTCGGGGTGGGCGTCATGGCGGGGGTGGGGAAGTACTGGGACGACCAGAATGGGTGGGAGCGGGCCGTCTCGGTCGTCATGGCTGCGGGAATGACCTGGGCCTGCTTCCACCTGGCCCTCCGCCACGAGGCCCTGGTACAGCAGATCGGGCCCCCGACGTCGCTGGATCTGGTGGCAGGGGTGGTGGCCATCATCACCCTCCTGGAGCTAACCCGCCGCACCACGGGCTGGGGCCTCATCGTCATCGCCATGGCCGCTTTGGCCTACGCGATCGTCGGGCCCTACCTGCCAGGCATCCTGGCGCACCGGGGGTACTCCCCCAGCCGCATCGTGGAGCACCTCTACCTTTCCATGGACGGAATCTGGGGGATCCCCCTCGGAGTCTCTGCCGACTTCGTATACCTCTTCGTCCTCTTCGGAACGATCCTGGAGGTGGCGGGGGGAGGACTCCTCTTCATCGGGCTGGCCGCCCGGGTGGCGGGAAGGCTCCGAGGCGGCCCCGCCATCACCGCCAGCGTGGCCAGCGCCTTCATGGGCTCCCTCTCGGGCAGTGCCGTGGCCAACGTGGTGACTACGGGGACCCTCACCATCCCCATGATGCGACGGGCGGGATTCAAACCCCACTTCGCCGCGGCGATCGAGTCCGCCGCCAGCACCGCCGGCCAGCTCATGCCTCCGGTCATGGGAGCCGGGGCCTTCATCCTGGCCACCTGGACGAACATTCCCTATCTGACCGTGGCCGTGTCGGCCATCGTACCGGCCGTCCTCTACTACGCGGCGCTGGTGATGGCCATTCAGTTCCGGGCCGCCAAGATGAATCTGGATGCCCGGGGAGCGGTGGCGGACTCGGGGCCGGTGCTCCCACGGATCCACCTTCTCCTCCCCATCGTGGTCATCGTCGTCTTCCTGGCCATTGGGCGTTCCCCCATGCGGGCCGCCTTCTGGGGAGTGGTGGCCGGGGTCCTGGCCACCTTCCTCACTCCGAAGACCCGGATGACACTGGCCCAGGGGAAGGACGCCCTCATCCGCGGCGCGTCCAGCACGGTGCAGGTGGCGGCAGCCTGTGCCACCGCGGGCCTGGTGGTGGGAGTCGCGTCTCTTACCGGGATCGGGCTCCGGATGTCCGATCTGATCGTGACCCTCTCCATGGGGTACCTCCCCCTGGCGCTCCTTCTCACCGCCATGGGCTCCATCATCCTGGGAATGGGTCTTCCCACCACGGCGGCCTACGTGGTTCTGGCGGCCCTGGCCGCGCCGGCCCTCACGGACCTGGGCGTCCCCCTCCTGGCCGCCCACCTCTTCGTCTTCTACTTCGGGTGCATGTCCAACGTCACCCCCCCGGTGGCACTGGCCGCCTTTGCCGCCTCGGGGGTGGCGGGGGCCGAGCCCATGCGCACCGCCGTGACCGCCATGCTGTTGGCTTCGGCGGGGTTCGTGGTGCCCTTCATGTTCGTCTACGGGCCACCGCTTCTCCTGGACGGGACGATTCTGGAGATCACCCTGGCCGTGATCACAGGGATCATCGGCGTCACCGCCCTGGCCGGTGGTGCCATGGGCTACTTCACAAGGGAACTCCCCTGGTGGGAGCGGATCCTCCTTTCCACCTCCGCGTTCATCATGCTCTACCCGGGGTTCCCCTCCGACGTCCTCGGCCTCGTGGTCATTCTATTCGTCTTCTACCGGAAACCCCGGGGAACCGAAACGCCGGAGCCGGCTGGGACCTCGGATGGGGAAGCCCAGTTCCTGGGCACCTCCCCCTGATCGAGGGTTCCATTCCATGAATGAACGGATCCGTGCCGTCCGCGAGCGCCTGGAAGGGTACCTCCGGACCGCCGAGCCCTCACCTTCCCTCCTGGCCCCTGATGCCCACCTCTCCTCCCAGTCGGGGCTGACGGCGGGCGAGGCGGTGGCCCTTTTCGAGGATCAGGCCCGGTCCCGGGAGATCGACGTGGTCTCTCGGGAGCTACGGCAGGACAACCGAAGCTTCTACACCATCTCCAGCGCGGGCCACGAGCAGAACGCGGTGGTTGGAAGCCGTCTCCGGATCACCGATCCCTGCCTCCTGCACTACCGATCTGGGGGCCTCATGATGGCCCGGGCCCGGAAGGACCCCTCGGTGGACCCGGCCCTGGACACCCTCCTGGGGGTGGTGGCCTCCAAGGAGGACCCCATCAGCCATGGGCGGCACAAGGTGTGGGGGAGCCGTCCCCTCCAGGTGATTCCCCAGACCAGCACCATCGCCTCCCAACTTCCCAAGGCGGTGGGATTGGCCTTTGCCATCGAGCGGGCCCGTCGCCTCGGGGTCCCGGGGGATCTTCCCAGGGATGCCATCGTGTGCTGTTCCTTCGGGGATGCCTCGGCGAACCATGCCTCGGCCCTCACCGCCGTGAACGCTGCCCGGTGGTCCCAGCGACTGGGGAGCCCGGTCCCCATCCTCTTTCTCTGCGAGGACAACCAGATCGGGATTTCCGTCCCCACCCCCCGGAGGTGGATCGAGGAGACCTTCGGGGAGCAATCCCGACTCCGCTACTTCCTTGCCGACGGGGAGTTGGACGAGGTGTGGGACACCGTTGGCCAGGCGATTGACGTCTGCCGCTCCGCCCGGCAGCCCGTCTTCCTCCACCTCCGGACCGTGCGTCTGTGGGGCCATGCCGGGAGTGACGTGGAACTGGGGTACCGGTCCCTGAGCGAGATCCAGGCCGACGAGGAACGGGACCCCCTGCTCCGGAACGCCCGGAGACTCGTGGAAACGGGTGCAGCCACACCTGGCGAGCTCTTGGAGATCCTGGGCCGAATCCGAGAGGAGGTGGTCCGAGCGGGAGAGCAAGCCGCATCCCGTCCCCGTCTGGAGACCCGGGAAGAGGTGATGGCCCCCCTCCAACCCCCCGAGTGGGGCCGGCTGGGATCCACCCTCCCCCCGGCAGCCAGCAAGGAGCAACGGAGAGCCCACTTCGATGGCACCCTCCCGGAGGAGCAGGAGTCGCCCGTCCGCCGTACCGTGGCGGCCCACATCAACGCGGCGCTCCACGACGAACTCCTCCGCCGCCCCCACGCCCTCGTTTTCGGCGAGGACGTGGGGCGGAAGGGTGGCGTCTATCACGTCACGGCGGGTCTCCAGAAGAGGTTCGGGAGGGATCGGGTCTTCGACAGCCTCCTGGACGAGACCATGATCCTGGGGATCGCCCAGGGTGCCGCCCTCCGGGGCTTCCTCCCCATCCCCGAGATCCAATACCTGGCATACATCCACAACGCCCTGGACCAGCTCCGGGGCGAGGCCGCCTCCCTCACCTTCTTCTCCTCCGGGCAGTTCAGGAACCCCATGGTGGTCCGGGTGGGATCCCTGGCCTACCAGAAGGGATTTGGTGGCCACTTCCACAACGACAACTCCCTGGGTGCCCTCCGGGACATCCCCGGGATCGTGCTGGCCGCTCCGGCCCGGGGAGATGATGCCGCCCGGATGCTCCGGGGCGCCCTGGCCGTGGCGGAGGCCACGGGAAGCGTGGTCTGTTTCCTGGAGCCCATTGCCCTCTACCACGAGCGGGACCTCCACTCGGACGGGGACGAAGGGTGGCTCACCGACTACCCCCCCCCCGACGAGACCCTCCTCCCAGGGGAGGTGGGGATCCACAACCCGGAGGCCTCGGACCTCCTGGTGGTGACCTATTCCAACGGCCTGCGCATGGCCCTTCGGGCCGCGCGCAGGGCAGAGGAAGCGTGGGGGATCCGGGCCCGGGTCCTGGACCTGCGATGGCTGAACCCCCTTCCCCACGAGGCTGTCCTCCGGAACGCTCATGCCTGCGGCCGCGTACTGGTGGCCGACGAGTGTCGCCGCACCGGAGGCGGAGTGGCGGACGAGATCCTCTCCCGCCTGGTGCAGTCCGGCTTCCGCGGGGCCATGGGCGCCGTAACCTCGGAGGACAGCTTCATCCCCCTCGGTCCGGCAGCGAACCTGGTCCTCCTGGACGAGGAACGGATCCTGGCGGGGATCCAGGCAGTGACCGGGGAGCCGGACGACCTCCTGTAGAGGACTGGTTCGCCAGGACATGCATCCTCTCCAGGGGACCCTGCATGTTCTTGCGCCGCAGTCAGGAACCGGAGGGTCCCTTGACGGGGGTCTCACAGACACGCACCATGAAGGCTTCACGGAAAACGTGACCGAAGAGGTTCAGGGTCCTCGCCGGAGGGTCCCAGCGAACGCGCTGGGCCGACCCGGGGCGGGGGCCCGACCTTTGTGCGCCCTCTCCATCCTGCGATGTTTCCCCTGACCGTGCTGCGGAAACACGAGGGGGGCTCCGTTCGCAGATAAGGGAGCACGGAAGGGGAAGGGCCGGGGAAAGGTGAAGTGCCGCCGCCCGGAACATGGAAGGACTGAACTCAAGGAGTGAGCATGCTCAAGAATCGGTTTGGCCTCGGGCTCATGGCGCTGGCTGCCGTCGGATTCGCTGCGACTGGGTGCGACATGGAGGGCCGGAGCTACATGAGCATCGGTACCGCCGGCACCGGCGGGATCTACTATCCCCTGGGAGGGACCATTGCCAGCCGGCTGTCCGCCATGGACGAGGAGGGGCGGCAATTCACCGCCGAGGTGACGGGGGGCGCCCTGGGGAACGTCCGCCTTCTGCAGCGGGGAGAGATGGACATCGCCATGTCCCTTGGGAGCACCGCCTACCAGGCATACAACGGCGTGGAGGAGGGCACCCAGCCCTTCACGGAACTCAGGGTCCTGGCCCCCCTCTATCCCAACGTGGTGAACATCCTGGTCCCCAGGGGATCCAGCGCCCGTTCCGTGGAGGATTTCGAGGGGCTCCGGATCTCGGTTGGGGCTGCCGGCGCCGGAACCGAGCCGGTTTCCCGGATGGTCCTGGATGCCTACGGGCTGGGATACGACGACATCCGGGTCCGCTACCTCACCTTCAGCGAATCCGCCGGGGCCCTCAGAGACGGGTCCGTCGACGCGGCCATCATCTCGGTGGGCTATCCCGCCGCCGCCGTCATGGAGGTCATGGAGACCGGTGATGGCCGCCTCCTCCCCATCACCTCCCCCTGGATGGAGCGGCTCACCAGCGAACACTCCTACTTCTTCCGGAGTGTGATCCCCGCCGGAGCCTACCGAGGCGTGGAGGAAGACATTCCCACCATCGCCGAGTGGAACTGGCTGCTGGCCAGGGAAGACCTCCCCGATGACGTCGTCCGGAACATCCTCCAGATCGTCACCGAGGAGCGCGACCGCCTCATCCGGGTGACCCCCATCGCCAACCAGATCGACATGGAGGCCCTCCGGTCCGCCCCCATCCCCCTGCATCCCGTGACGCAGGCCTGGGTGGACGAGCACCTGCCGTAAGTCATCGCGCTCCCCCTCTCCGGGGGAGGCCATCACCGTGTGCCGACCTCCGGCACCCGATCCGAAAGGGGGAAGAGGGCCCATGGCCGGGAAATTCCAGGGTATTGACTTCTACGATGTGGACGGCCTCCTCAGCGAGGAGGAGCGCATGATCCGGGACATGGTCCGGGAATGGGTCGATGAGCGCCTCCTCCCCATCATTGATGAGGCATACATCGGACGCCGCTTTCCGGAGGAAATCATCCCGGACCTGGCCCAACTCGGGATGCTGGGGGCAAACCTGCCGGAGAAGTACGGGTGTGCCGGCCTGAACAACGTGGCCTACGGGCTCATCATGCAGGAACTGGAGCGGGGCGACTCGGGGATCCGATCCTTCGCCTCCGTCCAGGGGGCCCTGGTCATGTACCCCATCTACGCCTTCGGCAGCGAGGACCATCGGCAGCACTGGCTCCCGAAGCTCCAGTCCGGCGAGGCCATCGGCTGCTTCGGCCTCACCGAGCCCGACTTTGGCTCCAATCCCGGCGGGATGATCACCACCGCCCGTAAGACGGACGGGGGATGGGTCCTGAACGGCACCAAGATGTGGATCACCAACGGGTCCATGGCGGACGTGGCGGTGATCTGGGCCCAGACGGGGGAGCTGGGGGACACGAAGGGCATTCGGGGATTCGTGGTGGAAACGGACACCCCAGGCTTCACCGCCACAGACCAGAAGGGGAAGCTCTCCCTCCTGGCCTCGGACACCAGCGAACTCCATATGGAGGACGTGGAGGTGGGGGATGACGCCCTGATGCCGGATTCCGGCGGGCTCAAGAGCCCCCTCATGTGCCTCACCCAGGCCCGTTACGGGATCGCGTGGGGCGCACTGGGTTCAGCCATGGCCTGCTTCGACGAGGCGCTCCAGTATTCGAAGGAGCGGGTGATGTTCGACGGACCCATCGGCGGAAAACAGATCCAGCAAGTGCGCCTGGCCGACATGCTCACCTCCATTACCCAGGCTCAGCTCCTGGTCCTCCAGTTGGGCCGCCTCAAGGATGAGGGGAAGGCCACGCCGCAGCAGGTCTCCCTGGCGAAGCGGGCCAACGTGGACATGGCCTGCGAGGTGGCCCGGGAAGCCCGGCGGCTGCTGGGAGGCAATGGGATCCTTGTGGAATACGCCTCCATGCGACATATGGCCAACCTGGAGTCGGTCTACACCTACGAGGGCACCCACGACATCCACTCGCTGATTCTGGGCCACGCAGTCACCGGAATCCCCGCCTACTGAGGGACGAGGGGGGGCGGGGGCTTGCCGGCGCCGCCCCTGCCCCCCCTCAATCGGGCTACCGGGCGTGAGCCCGGTACTCCCCTGGATCCAGCACGGCATCAATGACCGCAGGTCGGCCGGACGCGAGGGCCTCCTCCACGGCCGGGGCCAGTTCCTCAAGCCTCCGGATTCGCGTGGCCCAGGCTCCGAACCCCTGGGCCACGGCAGCAAAGTCCACGCTCCCGAAGTCCACCCCATGG
>SKNJ01000253.1 GCA_007120575.1 Thioalkalivibrio sp. | reverse complement strand
TCTCCATGCGCTCTCGTTCTCGCGGCTGCCACAGGTTAGGTTAGAGTCTGCCTATCGCTACGCTTCTGGACAACCGAATGGCAGCCAGGAACCCGATCGACCCGGTTCGAATCTACGTGCTGTGGCACGAGGAATGCCGCGAAGGCCAAGAACTGGCGCAGGCGGTGTACCGCTGGTTTCGCGGCAGCCCCGATGACCTGGGTGAGGCTGGATACGGGATCCCGGTGCACTACCGCAGCCAGCCCTTGCCCGGTCGCGGGAACGGACCGCTTCCGATCGATCCACACGCCTCCGATATCACGATCGTCGTGCCGCTGGTGGACGAGCACATGGTGACGGACGGCGCCTGGCGCCGGTATCTGCAGGAGTTGTACCCGGCGAACCCGAAACAACCGCCGTATCCCATCTACCCGGTGGTGCTGCACCCGGCTGCCTATCAACTCCCGGACCGGCTGGCAGGGCTCAACTTCATCCGCCTGGACCGTCCCGGCGACGCGAGAAGCGGCTGGCGCGTGGCTGTTTCACCGCAGCGCAGGCAACGTTTGCTGAGCCTCCTGACCCAGGCCTGCTGCCGTGTCCTGCAGGCCCATGCTCCGGGGGCGCCCCGAACCGGCCTGCTCCCGGTGACGGCGGACGAGGCCGGGCTCCCGGTCCGCGTGTTTCTGAGCCACGCCAAGGCGGATGGTGTAGAGATCGCCGCGCGGCTGCGCGACGGCCTGCTGCATCACGGCCAGCTCCAGGTGTTCTTCGACGAGAGCGATCTGCCCTTCGGCCACGGCTACACGCAACGGCTCGATGACGCCGCCAGCGCGGGCGGGACCTCGACTTCGGCGATGATTGCCGTCTATACCGATGCCTACGCCGGCAGGCCCTGGTGCCAGCGCGAGCTGCGCGGGGCACGTTCACCGGTGCGACTCGACGGCGAGGACGGATGCCGCTGGTACCACAAGCCTCTGCTGGTCGTGGATCAACTGGAAGGTGAACGCACCCGGTTCCTCGGGGAGATCGGTCAGGCGCCGGTGATCCGCTGGAACCCGCAGCGCGTGGGCGAGACCATCGATCTGCTGCTGCGCGAGATCCTGTGGTCCCTATACCACCGGCACTGGGCGAGCCGTCTGCGGCTGCCCGAGGGCAGCCATGCCTTCTGCGGTGCGCTCGATCTGCACGTGGCGATGCGGATACGCCGCCACGCGGGCGACGCGCTGCGCCGGATCCTGGTGCCGCCGCCCGGGCCTGCAGCCTTCGAACGGCTGTGGCTCACTGACCTTCTGGACGGCGTTGCCGTCGGCGGCTTTGACGAATTGGAAAGGGGCATGCGATGAGCAACGACCCGAAAGACCGTGTGATCGGCATATCCATATCGCACAGCCCGGACCTGGGGCGGCTGGGTTACGGCGAGGAGCATCTGCACGAACTGATGATCGCCATCGCCCGCGTCCTGCTTCGCCTGGGCACCTCGGAGCAGCCGGTCCACCTCGCTTATGGCGGCGACCTGCGCCCCGGCGGATTCACCGAGACGTTGCTCGATCTCGCCCGGGCCGAGAGTCAGGGGGGCTGGCGGGGGCGAATGTACAGTTTCCTGGCCTGGCCCTACTACCTGGGGCTGTCGAGGGCCGACGAGGCACTGCGTCTCGACATCTGCCGCTTCATCCGGGTGACGCCGGCCGATGCCGGCCTGCCCCAGCATGCGGCCGACACCGCGCCGGAGTCCCTCTCCGAGGAGACGAGGAGCCTGCTGACCGCGCGCTGCATCAGCCGGCTGCGCGAGGTGATGACCGAGGGTGGCGGCCGCGCATTTGATGACGAACCCGTCGCGCCGCTGGCGGCGCGAATCATTCTGGGCGGAAAGACCGGCGGCTATTCGGGGATCATGCCCGGCCTGTTCGAAGAGTTCATGCTGGCGCAGGAGGCAGGAATTCCGGTGTTCATCGCCGGGGGCTTCGGCGGCGCGGCGGGGGCACTCGCCGACGCGGTACTGGCCAGCACGGCGGAGCCGCCCCTGGTCTTTTCCCTCGACCACCAGAGCGCACACAATGCCGGCGTCGCGGCGCTGCTGGACCAGCAGTACCAGGCCGACGATCGAGGAGAATCCCCCCAAGCCCGCTACGAACGCCTGGCGAAGGCGATCGCGGCCTACCGGGCCGACCTCAACCGGACCGACGCGCCAGACACGCGCAACGGACTCGACCGCGCCGAGAACGAGCGGCTGATGCGCTCGCAGCACGTGTCCGAGATCACCGGGCTGATCGAGCGGGGTTTGCGGCGGCTTTGGTTCAGGCGGGGCTGAGGGTTCTTCTCCGGAACCTGTCTCCGTGGTCCAGTGTCCGGCAGAATCGTCGCATCACCGGCCTGTCGGCGAAGATTTTCGGGATGCGGAAAGTCCCGCCAGCCGGGATGATGAAAAAGTCGCCGCCGCCGCTACGCGGCGGCGGACAGTGAACGGCGGGTCAGCGATCAGTGACCAGCGGTCCAGTGATCAGCGTGCACTGGGGGACCAACAGACCACCCGGAACCCGCTGTCGTCGTCGCGGGAATCGGGACGATACCTGCCGCGGAGCGAGGCGCGCGCGAGCTCCGGATAGCTGAACCAGGAGCCGCCGCGCAACACCCGCCGGGCGTCGCCACCGGGGTCAGTCCGATCCGGTTGTTCATACTCGTTCAGGCACCACTCCCAGACGTTTCCGGCCAGATCCAACACCCCGTAGGGCGATGCCCCCTGCGGGTACAGACCCACCGCCGTGGTCTGCTCCAGATACGTTGGGCCGGCCTTGGATATCTTCTCATCGACATTGGCGAAACCGGGCACGTACTCGTCTCCCCAGGGGTAAACCCGTCCGTCGCTGCCGCGTGCCGCCTTCTCCCATTCCTCTTCCTTCGGCAGGCGCACCTCGTAGCGAAATACGTCCGACAGCCAGCGGCAAAACGCCATCGCCTCGTACCAGCTCACCGTCTCGCTCGGGCGGTTGGGCTCACGCCACTCCGGGTCAAACCGCACCCCGGTCCGCTCGGCCGGCCCCTGCCACCAGCGCTCCTCGCGGTAGCCGCCGGCGTCGATGAAGGCCTGGTACTGGGCGTTGGTGACCGGGTAGCGGGCTATCCAGAAAGTCGGCAACTCCCGCAGCTCCTTTTCCTCGCCGTACAGGAACTCCCCACCCGGAATCTCCACCCAGTCGATGTCCGGCAGACCATCTTGGCGCAGGCCGACGCCACGTCGATCATCGAGGTCCAGCTTGCCGACCGCGCGCCCCAGGGCCGCCCGGGCCTCGGGGTTCGGTTCGCGCTCAGGGTCGGTCATGCGCGCGAGCCAATCCCGGCTCAGACGCTTCAGGGATTCCCGAGGCGCAGCCGCCAGCCCGTTTGCGACCAGCGCATCGGCAAGCACATCGGGGTTTGCCCCTCCGAACCACGCGATCAAGGGCTCGGGGTCCTCGGCATAAAGGCCCGCAAGCGTGTTGGCGACCTCCTCCCACCCCTTGCGCTGCCACCACCGCTCGGCGGGCCAGAGATCTCGCACCGAAGACCGTCCGTTGTCGATCTCGGTCTTCAGGCCCAGTGCCGCAAAGTACTCCTGCAGCAGTTGATGGGTGAAGCCCACCTGACAGCCCTTCACCTCGATGAGGCTGGCCGCTGCAGCGTGTTTCAGCTGCACCGGGCTCAGCGTTTCCTCGACTTCGGACAACGGCATCGTGGTCTGGACACTCTCCAGGCTCCTGCCCACGCAGGCGTGCTGCAGGCTCCAGGCCAGCGCGCCCAAACCGGCCAGCAGCCCTTCTTCGCCCGGCGGCAAGACCCCCGCGTTCGCCTTGCGGTAGCGCTCCCGTTCGCGTGCCAGCAGGTCGTTCACGAAAGCGGCGAAGATGGACGCGCGGCCCTGCCCGTGCGCAGGCAGGCGGTCGTTCAGGTGCAAACCCAGCAGGATGTTCAGCAGATAGGGATTTCGCGCCAGCCGGAGCAACCCGCGGGCCTCATTGCCGAGCGCGCTGATTTCGGTTCCGAACGCACGGTCCGAATTGCGGTACCAGAACTCCCCGAAGTCCTCATGCCCGCTCTCGCGCCACTCCCGCCATTCCCTCTCAGCCCATCGTGCAGCCCAGGTGTCCTCACCTGTTGCCAGGCGCCAGAAGAAACGTTCGGTTTCTTCCTCGGCCTTTTCTGGAACGATCACTTCAAGATATCGTCGTGCAAACAGATAGATGCGCGGCGGATCGAGCGGTTCGATGGTCAGGGTATCCATGTCCAGCCGCAGATCTCCCACGAAATCCCGCTCCCGGCAACTGATCACCAACCCGGCAAGCCGTGTGTCACGCAACCACGGCAGGATCTGACGGATCTTGCCCGCCTGCTGCGCCGTGGGAATCTCGTTCAGCGCGTCGAGCAGCAACCAGGCGCGTCCCGAGTGGATGAGTGCATCCAGATCCTGCCGCAGCAGCCCGATCTCGGAGCCGATGAAATCCTTGAACGAGAGCCTCGCATCCGTCCATCGCCCAAGTTCAACCAACAGGGGGACCGGCGCCGTAGCATCCTCCAGCGCCCGACTCGCGTGACCGGCCGTCAGCCGACGCAGGGAGAAGCTCTTGCCCGCACCCGGTTCCCCCAGCAGTGCCAGGCGCGGCTTGTGCCCCTCCCGCTCATAGTCCGAGAACACCGAGAGAATATCGCTGTAAGGCTTGCCACCCTCCCGGGTTCCTTCAGCAACACGCGCCGACTGCCGGAACCGGAACGAGACCGGCATCAGGTCTTCCGGAAGAGCCTTGGCGAGAGTTCTGGCCTGGTGCTCAACGCCCGCAAGCTCGGTGTAAAGCGGTACCAGTTGCCCGACGGCCCTACCGGTGTACAGCAACCGGTCCAGATACTCGAGTTCACGGTCGCGCTGCTGCTCACGCGACGGCAACGGAGTTCCGCCGGCCTCGGTAGTTCCAATGTCGCGCACGTGACGCCCGACGAGATCAAGCAGTTGCCGCCAGGCTCTTTCGTCGTTTTGATGCAGATCCAGCTTCGCAACGCCGCCCAGTTGGAAGGGAGGTTCGTATTCCGCCTCGACCTGTAGCGGGACCACCAGCAGGTCACGCTGCTGGGCATGGTTCAGCTCAGCGTCCACCCATTCGCTTTCCAGCAGGGACTTGCTGACCACGCAGAGCACCAGCTTCGCAGCGTTCAGCGCGGGCGGAATGACGCGCGACCAGCGCTGGCCAGGCTCGATCCCGGTCTGATCGCGCCACACGGGGAAACCTTCCGCCTGCAAACGCGCCTCGATGCGCTCGGCCCATGACTGGTTCAGGGCGCCGTCGCGGCGGTAGCTGATGAATACGTGGGGTGCAGCGGGCATCGCGCCGTCGAAAGCTCCGTTTCTCGTACCGTGGCACTGTACCCGTTGCGGGTCGGCATTGGGAACGCCCGCGGATCGTGGCCGCGAGCCCTCGTTCCTTCCCCGGCTCAGAAGCCCAGCTCCTTACGAATCAGATCCGCGATCCGGCGGCGGGATTTCGCCCGCTCGGCGAGCAGTCGGTCCTCTCCCTGTTCCCCCAGCCAATGCAGGAAGCGTTGTACCCGGTGGCGCGTGGTCGTCTCGTCCCGGCAGTTGGCGATGAACACCATCTGGATTTTCTGCACGGCATCGGCAACATACACACCGAAGGGGGCCGCGACCGTGACGGCATCGGGAAAGCCAAGTTGCCTGAGAGCCTGCGCCTCGATGACCCCCTTCTGGCAGGCAATCAGGTGGACCGGGCCGGCGACCTTTCTCGGCAGTCCGTCGCAGATCAGGTGATCCCGAAGAAACGGCTGCCCCACCAGCTCACGTGCCGCGGCGGTGCTCAGGGCCGCGGGAATGCAGTCGCAGACGAAGGCGACTGCCTGTCCGGCCACCGGGATCACGACCGTATTACTGGCGCTGGGATCCCGGACGTGGAATCGCTCGCTCAGGAACTCGACCACGGCCTTTGTGGTGACGGTTCGCCGCCCCGTGTAGTCGAGCCGTGCCCACTCCAGTGCCTCTCCCGCGTAGTAGCTGCCGCTGGCAGCAACACCGACTCCGGCCCGCGCCAGATCCAGCAAGGCAGCCACCGCCGCCTGCCGGGCGTGCTCGACCGCCTGTTCCCCGGTGGAAACCGTTGCTCCCATGACACCCATGCGCTCGAAATAGGCCTGAAAGCGTTGATCCGGAGATTTCGGCTTCGCTGCGATGGCCGGAAACTGGATGCTGCGGACTTTTCCCGGAGCCTTGTTGTAGGCCGCCTCGAACTCAGCATGGCAGATCCCGATCTGGTCTCCCAAGCGTTCGCTGCTGCCCGGCCAACCGGCGTTGCCGTTGTACAGCACCAGAAAGACATCGGCCTTACGGGCGTGGCTGATGCAGGTGTCCCAGGAGCTCTGATCTCCGGGGCTGACGGCTTCGTCCTCGTGGATCCACACCCGGAAGATCTGCTCCTCCGAGCAGCGAGTCGCCTCCAGTGCCTCCTTCATCGCCTGGCGCACCGCCGACATGGGCTGGGCGCGGCCCTGGAACTCGACTCGGTCCTTGCAGCGGCTGGAGATCATCAGCGTCAGCGGTTGGGTCATGTTGGGCACCCCTTAGACCACAGTGGTGGACGGGTTGGGCGGCGCAGCCGGAGGTAGCGGGAGAACGCGCACCACGGGTTCGGCCTGAAGGTTGCGCCGCAGCGCGCCGAACCAGGACTCCAGGCTGAGCTGCCCCGCCGAACCCTTCAGCAGTTCCGCATGAAACAGGTCGTTGCCGATGTGCTCGCCGAGCGCGCGATAAGCCTCGAACTGGGCCTCGTTGAAGAACTGGTCCGCCGTCGTCTCGTGGGGGAAGCTCGAGTGGCGCTGACGATAGTCGAGCACGTAGTCCCGCTCGTTCCCGGTCAGCGATGACTTGATGTACAGGAGATAGCCGACTTGCCCGCCGCCGTAGTCGATCTCTCCAAGGGAGAAATGGGCCTTGGTGAACCCGGATTCGTTGGGTTGCAGATCGGCAAGGTCGATGCGGATCTCGATCCCGAAGTCGATGCGGGCGTACCGGATGAGTTGCATTAGGCTCGGCAATTCGAGGCGTGGATCCGCCTCGGCGTCGATGGCGATGATGTACTTGCAGCGCCGCCGCAGCAGCTCGTAGATGCCGAGGTTCTCGATGTGCCCGCCGTCGGAAAGGTTCACGTACCGGCCGTTCTCGTCGATGCGGCCGAACATCTCCCCCCACAGCGAGAAGGGCCGTGCACCCAGGCCGTCCGGAACGTCGTCCAGCTTCCTGGGATTAGGAAGCCAATAGCCGAGCCGGATGTTCAGGAGCGACAGCCAGAACGTCAGGCCCCGAACCGTTTTCGTGCCCATCTGCGACGAGGCCGCGGCTCCGGAGACGGCCATTGCCGTGCCGAGATCGAGGTTCGGATCCTTCTTCTCCACCTTGTTGGTCGCGGCGTATCCCAGCAGCGGGCTGCCGCAGTACGCCTGGCTGAACAGGAAGAAGTCGGCGTTGCGCCCGCGCAGGCCCGCATCTTTGCTCGACGGCAGGTTCACGGCGGCATTGATCAGGTGGTACGGGGCCTTGGGGTTGCTTGAGCGCAGTTCCGACAGCGGCTGCGGATCGACCGCGGCCTCGCTGCCGCGCCGCAGCAGGTAGGTCTCCGCAAGGCGGTTGCGATAGTACCGGTGCGGCGAGAACT
>SKNJ01000180.1 GCA_007120575.1 Thioalkalivibrio sp. | reverse complement strand
GGCGAGGACCGCCCGCGGGTGGTCAACGCGATCGCCGAGGCGCGCGAGCACGGCGACCTCAAGGAGAACGCCGAGTACCATGCCGCGCGCGAGCAGCAGAGCTTTATCGAAGGCCGCATTCGCCAGCTGGAGGCGACCCTGGGCAACGCGCAGATCATCGATGTGACCACCCTCCCGCAAACTGGAAAGGTGGTGTTCGGGGTGACCGTGGTACTGGAGGCGACCGAGGACGGGCGCCAGGTGACCTACAAGATCGTGGGTGACGACGAGGCCGACATCAAGCAGAACATGATCTCGGTGTCGTCCCCGATCGCGCGCGCCCTGATCGGCAAGGAGGAGGGTGACCTGGTGACCGTGCAGGCCCCCGGGGGCGAGACCGAATACGAGATCCTGGAGGTCCGCTACGTCAACTGAGCGGGGTGTCGACGCCCGGGGATGCGTCGCCCGGGGTCGGGGTCTCCCTCAGGCCGGGTCGAGGGTGATCTTCGGCTCGTCCGGGTTGCGGCGAAACAGCGTGGCGACATGGCCGATCCGCTGTACCAGTTCGGCATGAGTGCGCTCGCACAGCTCCTGCACCGTCCCGTTGCGCGCGTCGCGATCGCCGATGTTGACCTTGATCTTGACCAGTTCGTGATGCGTCAGCGCCTGTTCCAGTTCCGCCAGCACGGCGTCGGTGAGGCCGTTGCGACCGATGGTCACGATGGGCTTGCGCGGGTGGGCGAGGTTGCGCAGATGGCGGCGTTGGGTGTCGGTAAGATCCACGAGAGGCTTGTTCTGTGTTGAAACGTCCAGAGTCTAGCATGTTGCCGGCGACCCGAGCGGAGCGATCCGATGCCCAAGCGTAGCCGCTCCAGCCAGCGGTGGCTGAAGGAACACTTCGACGATCCCTATGTGCAGCGGGCCCAGCAGGAGGGCTACCGCGGGCGCGCGGTGTACAAGCTGCAGGAGATCGACGAGCGCGACCGGCTGCTGAAGCCCGGCATGCGCGTGGTGGACCTGGGCGCCGCCCCGGGGGGGTGGACGCAGTACGCGGCGCGGAAGATCGGCCGCAAGGGTGTCCTGGTCGCTTCGGATATCCTGCCGATGGATCCGGTGCCGGGCGCGGAGATCGTGATCGGCGACTTTCGCGAGGATGCGGTGCTGGACGCGATCCTGGCGAGCCTGGGCGACGAAGGTGCCGACCTTGTGCTTTCCGACATGGCCCCCAACTTGACGGGTACGGATGCCGTGGATCTGCCGCGTTCCATCCATCTGTGTGAACTGGCCCTGGATTTGGCCATGCGTGTGCTGAACCCGCAGGGGGCTTTTCTGGTCAAGCTGTTTCAGGGCGAGGGTTCGGATGCGTACCTGGTCGAGGTGCGTCGGCGCTTTCGGACGGTCAAGGTACGCAAGCCGAAGGCCTCGCGCCCACGGTCACGCGAAGTGTATGTATTGGCGCGCGGACCCCGGGATGTGTAAAGCTGCCAAAAGCTAACGATTGAATGCTTTTCGAGGTGTCGTTTTGAACGGTCTGGCCAAGAATCTGATCATCTGGGCGGTGATAGCCGTCGTCCTGATGTCCATCTTCAACAACTTCACTCCCGAGGCGCCGCAGGAGACCCGGAGCATTACCTATTCCGAGTTCATCCGTGACGTACAGGGTGGCCGGGTCGACAGTGTCACCATCGAGGGGGACAAGATCGAGGGTCGGACCATCGAGGGCGAGCGGTTCACCACGGTCAACCCGGACGATACCGGTCTGATCGGTGACCTGCTGCAGAACAATGTCGAGATCAATGCCCAGGAGGCGGCCGAGCGGTCCCTGCTGATGAGCATCCTGATCAGCTGGTTTCCGATCCTGCTGCTGATCGCCGTGTGGATTTACTTCATGCGCCAGATGCAGGGCGGCGGTGCCGGGGGCAAGGGCGCGATGTCGTTTGGCAAGTCCAAGGCCAAGCTGATGTCCGAGGACCAGGTGAAGGTCACGTTCGGCGACGTGGCCGGCTGTGACGAGGCCAAGGACGAGGTCTCCGAACTGGTCGACTTCCTGAAGGACCCGAGCAAGTTCCAGAAGCTGGGTGGCCAGATCCCGCGTGGCGTGCTGATGGTCGGTTCGCCGGGTACCGGCAAGACGCTGCTGGCCAAGGCCATCGCTGGCGAGGCCAAGGTACCGTTCTTCAGCATCTCCGGTTCCGACTTCGTCGAGATGTTCGTCGGCGTGGGGGCCTCGCGGGTGCGGGATATGTTCTCCGAGGCCAAGAAGCACGCCCCCTGCATCATCTTTATCGACGAGATCGACGCGGTCGGCCGCCAGCGTGGCGCCGGCATGGGCGGCGGTCACGACGAGCGCGAACAGACCCTGAACCAACTGCTGGTCGAGATGGACGGCTTCGAGGGCACCGAGGGGATCATCGTGATCGCCGCGACCAACCGTCCCGACGTGCTTGACCCGGCACTGCTGCGTCCGGGTCGCTTCGACCGCCAGGTGGTGGTGCCGCCGCCGGATGTGCGCGGTCGCGAGCAGATCCTCAAGGTCCACATGAAGAAGACGCCGCTGGCGGACGACGTGAAGCCGCAGCTGATCGCGCGCGGCACGCCGGGCTTCTCCGGCGCGGATCTCGCGAACCTCGTCAACGAGGCCGCGCTGTTCGCGGCGCGTGCCGGCAAGCGGCTGGTGGACATGTCCGACTTTGAGCGCGCCAAGGACAAGATCATGATGGGCGCCGAGCGCAGGTCCATGGTGATGAGCGAAGACGAGAAGAAGCTGACCGCTTATCACGAGGCCGGACATGCGATCGTCGGCCTGACCGTGCCGGAGCACGACCCGGTCTACAAGGTCAGCATCATCCCGCGTGGGCGCGCCCTGGGCGTGACCATGTTCCTGCCGGAAGAGGATCGCTACAGCCACTCGAAGACGCGGCTGCAGAGCCAGCTGGCGAGTCTGTTCGGCGGGCGCCTCGCGGAGGAGATTATCTTTGGTAGCGACAAGGTCACTACCGGGGCCTCCAACGATATCGAGCGCGCCACCCAGATCGCCCGCAACATGGTCACCAAGTGGGGCCTGTCGGAGAAGCTGGGGCCGCTGGATTACGGCGAGGAAGAGGGACACCCGTTCCTGGGCGGCCAGATGGGCAAGTCCAAGCCGATGTCCGACGACACCGCGCGCCAGATTGATGCCGAGGTCCGCCAGATCATCGACACGAATTACCAGCACGCAAAGCAGATCCTGGTCGACAATATCGACGCGCTGCACGCGATGGCCCGTGCGTTGATGAAGTACGAGACCATCGACGACAAGCAGATCGAGGACATCATGGCCGGGCGCGAGCCCCGCCCTCCGGAAGACTGGGATGACGAGTCCGGCGGCTCCGGTGCGAAAGCGGACGACAGCGGTGTGCCCGGCAGCGATGCCGGTTCGGACGAATCGGGGGACGACAACGACCGTGGTCTGGTCGGCGGGCCCGCCCCGCAGCCCTGATCGGGAAGCTGACGGTCGGGCTGTCCCCGAGCGCCGTACCAGGCCGCCAGGCCCGTCCTTGGCGGCCTTTTTTGTGGGTAAGGGTGCGAAAACTCCGTGGGTTGCGACACGGGGGTGACCTTGGCCTGCGCGCAGTGCGCCCCGCGAGGATGGCACGCTGCGCTCGCAATGACCGAACACAAACCGTGTGAGTTGTCTGCGCGGTAGCGGGCCAGGGAAAGTCGGCCTTTTGCTGGACGCTCAGGCCTGAATTCAGGGAGAACCATAGTGACCATCGATGCAGCCGTCCTGCAGTGCGGGGATCGTATCCTGGACCTGGCGCGCCCCCGGATCATGGGGATCCTGAACGTAACCCCTGATTCGTTCTCCGATGGTGGGCACCACGCCCGCATCGATCAGGCGCTGGCACGTGCCCGCGCGATGCAGGCCGAAGGCGCGGACCTGCTGGATATCGGGGGCGAGTCGACCCGACCCGGGGCGATTCCGGTCACGCTCGAGGAAGAACGCAGACGGGTGCTGCCGGTCATCGAGGCCCTGCGGGCGGAGCTGGATGTACCGCTGTCGGTGGATACCATGAAGCCGGAGCTGATGCGCGAGGCCGTGGCCGCCGGGGCCGGAATGCTCAACGACGTGAATGGATTCCGAGCGGCCGGGGCGCTGGAAGCGGCATTCGTGGCCGCCCGTGAACACGGCGTGGCCCTTTGCACGATGCATATGCAGGGGGAGCCGCAGTCCATGCAGCAGGCCCCCCAGTACCGCGACGTGGTCGTGGAGGTCGGCGGTTTTCTGCGTCAGCGCGTGGCCGAACTGGAGGGGGCGGGGGTGCCGCGCGGGCAGATCCTGATCGACCCGGGATTCGGCTTCGGCAAGACGCTGGACCACAATGTGGCACTGTTCCGTGGTCTGTCGCGGCTGGCCGGGATCGGGCCGCCGTTGCTGGTTGGGGTCTCGCGCAAGTCCATGATTGGCCAATTGCTGGGGGAGCGCCCGGTGGCCGGGCGCGGCCCGGGTAGCGCGGTGGCCGGGCTGCTGGCGGCCCAGGCTGGCGCACGTGTCCTGCGGGTGCACGACGTCGCGGCGACGCGCGATGCCCTGGCGTTATACTTGGCGCTGCGACCGGATCGCGGCGACGGACAGGACGATCGAGGGAACTGATGGGCACGTATTTCGGAACCGACGGGATCCGCGGGCGTACCGGCGAATGGCCGATGACTCCGGAGTTTGCATTGCGGCTGGGTTATGCCGTCGGCGAGGTGCTGGGCGAGAACGGCCATCGCCAGGGGCCGGTGCTGGTGGGCAAGGATACGCGGGTGTCCGGCTACATGTTCGAGTCAGCGCTGGAGGCAGGGCTGTCCGCGGCCGGGCTGGATGTCGCCCTGCTGGGTCCGATGCCAACCCCGGCGATCGCGTATCTCACCCGGACCTTCCGAGCGACTGCCGGGGTCGTGATCAGCGCCTCGCATAACCCGTTCCAGGATAACGGCTTCAAGTTTTTTACCCCCGAGGGCGACAAGCTGCCGGATGCGACCGAGGCGGCCATCGAGGCGCGCCTGGAGCAGCCGGTCCAGACGATCGACGGGGCGCGCCTGGGCAAGGCCGTGCGCATCTCCGATGCCGCCGGGCGTTATATCGAGTTCTGCAAGAGCGCGATCCCGGCACGTTCCGAGCTGCGCGGCATGCACATCGTGATCGACTGCGCACACGGGGCCACCTACAACGTCTCCCCGCATGTGTTCGAGGAGCTGGGCGCGCGCGTCGAGGTCCTGGGGGCGGCCCCGGATGGCTACAACATCAACGAGGGCGTGGGCGCGCTGCACCCGGAGGTGATGGGCGCGCGGGTCCGCGAACTGGGTGCCGATCTGGGTATCGCCCTGGACGGCGACGGCGATCGCGTGATCCTGGCGGCGGCTGACGGCACCATCGTGGACGGCGACCAGATCCTCGGGATCCTGGCCCTGGATCGGCATCGCGCGGGCCTGCTGCAGGGCGGGGTGGTCGGGACCCAGATGACCAACCTGGGGTTGGAGAATGCCCTGACCGCCGCCGGCATCCCGTTCGCGCGGGCGCGGGTCGGAGACCGTTATGTGCTGGAGGAATTGCGCCGTTACGGCTGGTCGCTGGGCGGCGAGGGATCGGGGCATATCGTGTGCCTGGAGCACACCACGACCGGTGACGGCACGGTCGCCGCGCTGCAGGTCGCCTACATGATGCACCGTACCGGTCAGACGCTGGCGGCGCTGGCGGCCGCGATTCCCCGCCTGCCGCAGACTCTGGTCAACGTCCCGGTCGTTGGTGGCGCGCGGGGCTGCCTGGAGGAGCAGGCCGTGCGCTCGGAGGTCGCTGCGGTGGAGGCCGAGCTGGGCACGCGTGGTCGGGTCCTGTTGCGCCCGTCCGGTACCGAACCTCTAGTGCGGGTGATGGTCGAGGGCGAAGATGCCGACCAGGCCCGTCAGGCCGCGGAACGTATCGCCGACTGTATCCGCGCGGCAATCTGAACCCCGGCTACCGGGTGGCCGGTTGATTTGCACCGGGTGCGCCGGTAACATCCCGCCGCTCGAATCATCATGTTCGAATACCGTTCCCGATGCCCGGGTCCGGTCACCGCAGGAGGAAGATCCGCATGCGCAAGCCGCTGGTCGCCGGCAACTGGAAGATGAATGGTTCGCGCGACGCGAACTCCAAGCTGCTGTCCGCGCTGCAGGATGGCCTCGGTGATCTGCAGGCGGTGCAGCTCGCGGTTTGTCCGCCTGCGGTCTATCTGCCGGAAGTGATCGACACTCTGTCCGGTAGCAACATCGAGGTAGGGGGGCAGGATTGCTCCGACGAGGCCTCCGGGGCGTACACGGGTGAGATCGCCGGGTCCATGCTGACCGAGATTGGCTGCCGCTGCGTGATCGTCGGGCACTCCGAACGGCGTCAGCGCCAGAATGAGGATAGCGCCTGGGTAGCCGCCAAGTTTGTCGCCGCGCAGGCTGCGGGCCTGACTCCGATCCTGTGCGTGGGCGAGCAGAAGGAAGACCGCGAGGCGGGCCGTACCGAGGCCGTGGTCGCCGAGCAGCTGGATGCGGTACTGGACGCCGCCGGCGTCGAGGCCTTCGACCGCGCCGTGATCGCCTACGAGCCGGTCTGGGCGATCGGCACTGGTCTGACCGCGACGCCCGAACAGGCCCAGGAGGTCCACGCCTTCATCCGCAACCGGGTCGCCGGGCGCGATCCGCGCGTGGCGGCCGAGCTGCGCATCCTCTACGGTGGCAGCGTGAAAGCCGACAATGCGGCGGGCCTGTTCGGACTGGCCGATATCGACGGCGGCCTGATCGGTGGCGCCTCGCTGGACGCGGATGCCTTCATCGCGATCGCGCGCGCCGCGGCGGAGTCGGCATGACCTACGGTCTTTTGCTAGTGGTTCAGGTCGCGGTCTCGATCGCGCTGATTGCCCTCATCCTGATGCAGCACGGAAAGGGCGCGGATGCCGGTGCCGCGTTCGGTAGCGGGGCCTCGGCCACAGTCTTCGGTGCGCAGGGATCAGCCAACTTCCTGAGCCGGTCCACGGCCGTGCTCGCGGTGGTGTTCTTCCTGAATAGCCTGACGCTCGCCTACCTTGCCTCCTCCAGTCCCGAGGCCGAGAGCCTGCTGGACCAGTTCGAGGCCCAGGAGCAGGCACCGGCCGAGGATCTGCCGCCCGATCTGCCGGTGCAGGACCTTCCGGCTGACGGGGCCGGTATTCAGCCCGGGCGCCCGGCGGATGTGCCGGAATAGGCCGCCGCCAGGCTCAAGTTTCGCAGATGTGGTGGAATTGGTAGACACGCTATCTTGAGGGGGTAGTGGCGAAAGCCGTGTGGGTTCGAGTCCCACCATCTGCACCAGATTCCGATCGACCCGGGCCGCGCCGCCCGCGTCGATAAAATGCAGTAAAATCAATAACCTGAAAAATTACAGATACTTGACACCGTTTTTCCGCTTCACCTAGACTCCGTGCCCGGTGTGCGGCCCGGTCCCGAACCATCGGCCCGGTTTCGCGCTCGCGCATGCAACCAGCAACGCTGAACGGCTCGCCGGCGCGCCCGATCCACGCGACGCCTCGCGAACCTGCCCGCCCGAGGCGGCGTACGGGAGAGAGAAATGCTGGAAGGTTATCTACCCATCCTGCTGTTCATCGCAGTAGGCATCGTGATCGGCATCGTGCCGCTGGTGGTCGGTATGGCCGTGGGTCCGCACAAGCCGGACGCGGCGAAGAATTCGCCCTACGAGTGCGGCTTCGAGGCCTTCGAGGATTCGCGGCTGAAGTTCGATGTCCGCTT
>SKNJ01000259.1 GCA_007120575.1 Thioalkalivibrio sp. | reverse complement strand
TGCAAGGCTGATGCCATATCAGGCACCAACATTGTTTTTCAATAGGTTAGGTGTTTTTCTGGACACCGGGGGCAGGCAGAAACACGGCCCCGAAGCGAAACATCGTCAAGAATCGGCCATCCGTTGGTGGTCACGAGACGAAATCCTGACGGCCACCGGGGCATCGCCCGAAGGGATACCGGGACACACCTTCAGCGGACGCGGGGCGGGACGAACGTCACGGACTCTTCGGGGACAGGCGTACGCCTCCCGAAGTCCGTCCGTGCCGGGCACCCGGGGTCAGGCAAACAGGTCCAGGCGGCGATTCAGGATCGACAGGGTACTCCCGTCCGCAGTGGGCCCGCCCTGCCCCGTTTCGTCGTCGGTCTCGGTCGCGTCGGAATCAGCCGTCTCCGCGGCATCCCGACCGGAGTGTTCCTCGGCAGCCTGGTCCGATACCGTCGCGTCATCCAGTTTCAGGCCACCCTCGGCCAGCGATTCGCGCAGCCGGGGGAGTGCGGCCTCCAGGACCTCGCGGGTGACCGGGTTGGCGCTGACAAACTGCACGGTGGCACGATCCCCGTCCACCGAGACCCGTACATCCAGAGTCCCAAGCTGCGGGGGATGCAGCTTGATCTCGGTGCGCCCGCCCTGGGCTTGCGCCAGCATGCGCACCCGATCCGCCAGTTCGCGGTCTCCCCCGGACTGCAACAACCGCGTGAGGTCCAGGCGCAACGCGCGACCGGCTTCCGACTCGCCGGACTGTGAAACCGCTGCGCCGACGCCCTCGGCGCGACCCCGGCCACCCTCGGTGGCCTGAGTCAGCCACTGTGCCAGCACCTCGGTGACCGCATCACGCCCCGGGGCTCCCGGCATGCCGGGCGCCCCGGCCAAACGTTCGGACAACACCCCGCGGGCATCCTGTCCGGAATGCTGGCTGGCCTCCACAAACAGACGCAAGAGGGCGGCGGGCAGCGGCTTGAGGCCTTCACGGCCGACATCGGACGCCTGCCGGTCAGCCGAACCGACCAGGCCCGGAAGCCCCTCGGAACGCACTCCCCCGTGCCCGCCCGGCGAACGATCACCCGCGCCCTGCCCGATCAGCGCGGCAAGCGGCAACTCCTTGCCGCCGGCATCCGGATCGGTGGCCAGTTCGCTCCCGTCCAGCAGATCGCGCAGGCGTGCCAGCATGGCCTCCAGATCCATCGCCTCGAGTTCTTCCCCGGGGATCCCCAGATCCGCCAGCAGGGCCCGAATCTGGGGTTCCAGCACATCCAGAAAGCTCTCGCCCGCTTCCCCATCGCCCAGCCGCCCCAGGCCACGCATGCCCTCCAGACCCTTCAGGTCACCCGCCTCGGTGCCCAGCAATTGCAGCAGCGGCAGCATGCCCTGGCCCGTACTCTGTGTCGCGATCATGTTGCACACCTCTTGGTCTCGACCGGGTCATGCCGCCCGGTCCCATGCGCTGTTCGTAACAGCCTTATTCACTTATTCAAGATTCCTGCCAAGTCTCCGCGGCCGCGTTTGCATGTACCTGACGCGTGGCCCACATGTCCTGCTCCAGCTGTTGTCGACGCTGTTCGTGGTAGCGGGCATGCGCGTGATGGCGTTCCAGAAGTTTCTCCAGCGACATGCTGTTGCGATGCCGTTCAACCCATACTTGCCGCGCCTCCTCGACCCGCGTAGCGGCCGCCTGGATCCGCAGGTCTTGCTGCTCCAGGGCGTTAGTGAGCTGCTCGCGCATCCCGGCAAGCCACTTCAGTGCATTGGCGCTTTCCGGGAGGCTTGCCTGGAGATACTCCCGCTGGTAGGACTCGAGCTTGTCGCGCTGAGCCTCCATCGCGTCCACCTGTTGCAGGCGTTCGCCCAGTTCGCGGGTAGCCTCGCCCTCTTCGATACGGCGCACGCGCAATAGCCGTTCCAGGCGTTCCGGGTTCATGCTGCCCCCCCGAGCAGCGCCAGCAGCTCGTCGCGGGCCTGCCCGAAGCCGATTGCCTCCTCGCGCCCCTGCGCCAGGTAGGCCTCCAGTCGTTCGTGCATCGCCACCGCGTCGTCCAGATGCGGATCCGCGCCCTTACGGTAGGCACCCACCGCGATCAGGTCGCGGTTGCGCGCGTAGGTGGATGCGAGATCGCGGAATCGACGCGCCGCTTTTTCGTGCTCCGGTGCAATCAGCGCCGACATGACGCGCGAGATCGACGCCCCCACGTCCACCGCCGGGTAACGCCCGGTTTCGGCCACCTCGCGCGACAGCACGACGTGGCCGTCCAGGATCGCCCGTGCCGCGTCCACGATCGGGTCGTTCTGGTCATCGCCCTCCGCCAGCACGGTATAGAACGCGGTAATCGAGCCACCGCCGACATTACCGTTACCCGCCCGCTCGACCAGTTGCGGCAGACGCGCGAACACCGACGCGGCATAGCCCTTGGAGGCCGGTGGCTCACCGATCGCCATTGCGATTTCGCGCGCACCCTGGGCAAATCGGGTCAGGGAATCCATCAGCAGCAACACATTCAGCCCCCGGTCGCGGAACGATTCGGCGACCGTGGTGGCCACCCAGGCCCCGTGCTGACGCAGCAACGGTGACTGGTCCGCCGGTACCGCGACCACCACCGTCCGGCGTCGCGCCTCTGCGTCCAGGATCTCGTGGATGAACTCGTTCACCTCGCGGCCACGTTCGCCGATCAGGCCGACCACAATCACGTCGGCTTCGGTGTGACGGGTCATCATGCCCAGCAGCACGGACTTCCCGACCCCACTACCGGCGAATAATCCCAGGCGCTGGCCGCGCCCCACCGACAGCAGGCCATTGATCGACCGTACCCCGACATCCAGAGGCTCGCGCACCGGGGCGCGTTCCAGCGGATTGATCGGCCGTCCATTCAGCGTGCTGTGTTCGTGGGCGCGGATCGGCCCCTGCCCATCCAGCGGGCGCCCGTTCGCATCAATCACCCGGCCCAGCAAACCGTCTCCGACCGGGATCTCCCGCTGCGTGTCGACCGGCTCGATCCTGGCCCCCGGGATCAGACCGGCCGCCGCTTCCTCGGGCATCAGAAAGGTTCGTTCGTTCTGGAAGCCCACCACCTCCGCAGCCACGGGGTCACCATTCTCGCCATGAATCAGGGCCCGTCCGCCAATCGGCAGCCGCAGCCCCTCGGCCTCCAGGGTGAGACCGGTCAGACGCGAAAGGCGCCCCTCCGACTGTGGTGCATGCACACGATCCAGACGTCCCCTGGATTGCTGCAAGCGGTCCAGCAGGCCATGTTCCAGGCGCTCCCGCCCTTCCTGGTGCAGCTTGTCAATCCGCGCGCTCATGATCCTCTCCAGGCTCCGCGGCGCCGGCCGGCTCGTCGCCTTCCGGCGCGCCCCGTTCGGGGCCCGGCGCCGGATGCTCCTCGCCCCAGAGCGCCTCGATAGCATGTTGCAGACGGCGTTCCAGACTCGCGTCCACTACCCCCGCACCCGCCTCCACCCGGCACCCGCCCCGGCGAAGTTCAGGATCCACCACCCAGGTGATGTCACGCTCGGACCGTTCGCCGTATTGCTCGACCATCTTCTGGTCATCCGGGTTGAGATAAACCCGCACCGGGCGGTCGCGGCCCGGTAGCTGTTGCATCGCCTCGTGCAGCACCGACTCGATCACTTCCGGACGGGTCTCGAGCTCGACCCGCAGGACCTGCCGCGCCAGCGCAGTCACCAGCGCCAGCAGTTCCGGTTCCAGTGCCTCGGCGGAAGCCGCCAGCGGATCGTTCAGGCCCTTCGCGACCGCTTCCAGCCCGGCCACCGCCTCGCGCAGCGTCTTGTCGCTGCGCGCCTTCGCCGACTTCTCGGCCTCCTGCTTGCCCAGTGCATGGCCCTCGGCATAACCACTCTCAAAGCCGTTCTGCCGGGCCTCTTCCTCGATCGCCTCGATCTCCGAGGCGGTGGGCAGGCGGCGCGCCGCCTGCACGCCATCCGCGCCGATGACCGGTGGTTCCCAGCGCGGCGCCGACGGGTCGTATTCCACGGAATCGGCACCCAAGGCCCGGGTCACAGCATCGCCTCCCCACCCTGGCCACCCAGCACGATCTCGCCGTTCTCCGCCAGCCGCCGGGCCACTGCCAGAATTTCTTTCTGGGCGCCCTCAACCTCGCTGACCCGGACAGGGCCCTTGGCCTCCAGGTCTTCGCGAAGCATCTCCGCAGCACGCTTGGACATGTTGCGGAAGATCTTGTCCTTGAGCTCGTCGTCCGCGCCTTTCAGCGCCAGCACCAGCGATTCGGTGGAGATCTCGCGCATCAGGGTCTGGATGCCGCGATCGTCGATGTCGATCAGGTTTTCGAAGACGAACATCAGTTCCTCGATCCTGCCACTGAGATCGGCATCGTTATCCTTGATCGTCTCCATGATCTCGGCCTCGCGCGAGCCATCCATCAGGTTCATGATGTTCGCGGCCGTCTTCAGCCCCCCGACCATCGAGGTCTGGCTGGCACTGTTCCCCGACAACTGGCGATCCAGGATCTCGTCCAGCTCCTGCAGCGCCGATGGCTGGATCCCGTCGAGGGTCGCAATTCGCATCACGATATCGGCCTGTACCCGCGAGGGCAGGTATACCATGGTCTCGGAGGCCTGGTCCGCGTCGAGGTGGGACAACACGATCGCGACAATCTGGGGATGCTCGTTGCGCAGCATGTCGGCGATCGCCCGCGGGTCCATCCATTTCAGCGCGTCGATACCCTTGGAATTGCGGCCCAGCAGGATTCGGTCGATCAGACCGCCGGCCTTTTCGTCCCCCAGCGCGCTCTGCAGCACGCTGCGTACATAATCGTCCGCGCCCACTCCCAACGAAGTCTGTTCCTGCACGTGGGTAGAGAACTCCTTGAGCACCGCATTCACGTCGGTGCGCGAGATGCGCTCCATCGAGGCCATCGCGGAACCGATCCGCTGAACCTCCTTCGGACCCATGTGGCGCATCACCTCGGCGGCCGCGTCCTCGCCGAGGCTCATCATGAACACCGCCGCGCGCTCCGCGCCCTCCAGGCTTGACTTGTTGCTATCGGCCATCTTCACCCACCCACGTCTTCATCACCTGGGCCACGCGCTTGGGATCCTCCCGTACCATCTCGCGCACCGTCTCCAGATCCATCTCCTGCTGGTCCGGACCCTGCGGGCCGGTCAGTGCGGCAATCGCCGACCCGCCCGAGGCATGGACACCGCCGGACCCGCCGGATTCCCCGCCTTCGCCGGGCAGACCGGGATATTCTGGCTCGGTGCTCCGGCGTGGCGGCGCCGCTGGGCGACTCATCAGGTGCTTCAAGGCCGGCCGAATCACGGTCAGCAGCACGATCAGTGCCGCCAGCAGACCCGCCAGCGTCTTCATCAACTCCAGGAACCAGGACTGCGACCAGAACGGGAGCGGCTCCTCCTCGATCATTTCCGCCGGCGCCTCGAACGGCGCACTGACCACGTTCAGCGTATCGCCACGCGCTTCGTTGAAGCCCATCGCCTCCCGCACCAGGGCCTCGATCCGCCCCAGCTCCTCGGCATCCCGGGCGACCTGCTGCATCTCGCCGTCATCCCCGACCCCCTCGCGAAAGTCGACCACCACCGCCGCCGACACCCGGCGCACCTCGCCAGGCGCCTCGCGAATATGCGCGATACGCCGATCCACCTCGTAGTTGCGGGTATCGGAGCGGCTCCGGTTCAGGGTCCGGCCCGCGGCCCCATCACCATCCTCACCCTCGCCCAGCACTCCGCCTTCCGGCGGCTGGTTGGCCAGCGCACCCGGCACGCCACCAGGCCCTCCCGCATCACCAATGCGCTCATCCTCGCGGGTCTGCTCCGAACGCAGGGTGATCCGGTCCGGGTCATACAACTCCTCGGTGCGTTCCACGCGCGAGAAATCCAGATCCGCGGCCACCTGCACGCGGACCTGGTCCTGTCCCACGAGCGGCGCAATCAGGTCCCGGATCCGTTCGGCGTAGCGATTCTCCACCTGTCGGGTATAGGAGAGACGATCGCCGGTGGCACCGCCCAAGCCGGTATCCATCCCGTCCGCTGTCAGCAGGTTGCCGCGCTGATCCACCACCGTAACCCGTTCAGGCTCCAGATCCGAGGTACTCGATGCCACCAGATGCACGATCGCCCCGACCTGCTGCTCGTTCAGGGATCGCCCCCCGCGCAGATGCACCACCACCGAGGCCGAAGCTGGCTGGCGATCGCGGATGAACACCGATTGCTCACCCTCGGCGATGTGCACGCGCGCGCGTTCCACCGAATCCAGCGAGGCCACGGTACGACCCAGTTCGCCCTCCATCGCGCGGCGGAAACGCGCGCCCTCGACCAACCGGCTGGTACCAAGACCGGTCTCCTCCTGCAGCAATTCGAAGCCCAGATCCGAGGAACGCGGCAGCCCCTGCCCCGCCAGCTGCAACCGGGCCTCGGCCACCGCGCCCTGCGGCACCTTGACCTGTCCGGTCGCCGGATCGATCTTGTATTCGATGCCCGCTTGCGACAGGGCCTGAACCACTTCGGCGGCCTCCTCGCCATCCAGGCGCGGAAACAGCGGCACAAAGGTTGGCCGCACCGCCCAATAGACCAGTGCCACCACCAGCACGATCGCCCCGGCCAGCATGCCGATCAGCGCGAGCTGGCGCCCGGCGGGCATACCACCGATCTCCCGGATCCCATCCGAAACCACCGCGGGCAGAGATTGCGACGAATCGGCCATTAGCGAAGTTCTCCTTCAATCACCCGGGCCAGGGAGCCATTGATGGATGTACACCCAAACGCCGTCGCCCCATGCGGCCCGCTGACCGCAAAGCAGCTCGCTTGTGCAGAATGACTGCACTGCGGACACCGCGCCTTTTCCGCGCGCACAACCCACTCAAGCGCCACCATATCCATTAATCCGTGTCTCCCTAGACCTGCATCCGCATGATTTCCTGATAGGCATTCAGCAAGCGGTTGCGCACCTGGTTGGTTGCCTCGAACGCAATGCTGGATTTGCTCATCGCGACCATCACCTGAGGCAGGCTGACATTCTCGTCCCCCAGCTCGAAGCGGGTCTGCAGATCGCTCGCCTGCTGCTGCACCTCGTTCACCCCGCGCAGGGACTCGCGCAGCACGTTCTGGAAATCCGCACCGCCCACCCGTGCCGGCTGATTGCCGCCCTGCACGCCCTCGACCCCGTTCGCCTGGGTCAACTGGCGCATCTGCTGCAACACGTTCTGAATCTGCATCTCGCTCATGCTGCCCAACCTCTCGATCGTTCCGCCACCCGCCACCTGATGTTCGCGTGCCTATCTTCCCTCTCCCCTGCGGATCCGGGAAAGGCGGCCACCATCATCCCGCCAAAAAACCAGAAGCAAGCCCTGTGCCATTGGCTCATGAAGCCGGGACGGCGATACCCGATTCCCGCAGACGGGCGATCTTGTAGCGCAGCGTGCGCGGGCTGATACCCAGGCGTTGCGCGGCTTCCTTGCGTTTCCCGCCGGCCTCGCGGAGCACATTCAGAATCACCCGGCTCTCCTGATGCTGCAGTGTCTGCTCCAGCATCGGCGTCGTATTTTCGTCGCCCGCGGAACCGCCGACCGCCGTAGACTTGCCACGGATCACCGCACGCCGACCGGTCCAGGGTGCCAGCAGGTCCGCATCCAGCCAGATCGACTCCAGCCCCACCTCCGCGCCCGGCACGCCGTCATGCAGGGTGGCGGCACGCTCCATCACGTTCGCCAGTTCACGCACGTTGCCCGGCCAGTCGTGCTCTCGCAGGCGCGTGCGGGCTGCCGTGTCCAGCCGTTCCAGGCTTCCACCACTGGCGCGCCGCAACAGGCTGGTCGCCAGTGG
>SKNJ01000092.1 GCA_007120575.1 Thioalkalivibrio sp. | reverse complement strand
GCAAGCTTGCGGTCACCCATGGCAGCAGTGTCTCGCTGACCCACCTGCTGGAACGCCTCGACCAGACCCTGGCACGCATCCATCAACTACTGGACCTGCTGGGCGCCGAGGATGCCGAGGCGCAGCGTGCCGCCTCGGCCCGGGTGTTCCGCGAGCTGGTGATCGCCAACGTGCACCGCCACGGGGTGCGTTCGCTGTGGCAGGACAACATCAAGCTGCTGTCGCGCAGCGTGACCCAGCATGTCAGCGAGACCGGGGAACACTACATCACCCGCGACCGGGGCGAATACTTCCAGATGCTGCGCTCGGGTGCCGGTGCGGGCCTCATCATTGCGCTGATGGCACTGATCAAGGTGCAGATCGAGTCGCTGGGCCTGAGCCCGGCCGCGAACACACTCTGGGTCAGCCTGAATTACGGGCTTGGGTTCGTGCTGATCCATGTGCTGCATTTCACCGTGGCCACCAAACAACCAGCGATGACCGCCGCGCGCCTGGCTGCGGCGATCGAGGCCACCGAACGCGGCACCGCCGACCCGGACAAATTGGCGGACCTGCTGATGCGGGTCGGTCGGTCCCAGTTCGTCGCGGTGCTGGGCAATGTCGGCGTCGCCCTGCCGACCGCGATCCTGCTGGGCTGGCTGTGGCAGCAGGGCCTCGGGGCACCACTGCTCTCCAGCGAAGGGGTCGGGTATCAGCTCGACAAGCTCGCCCCGATCACCGGCCTGGCGCTGTTCTATGCCGCGATCGCCGGGGTCTGGCTGTTCGTGTCGGGGCTGATCTCGGGCTATTTCGACAACCGTTGCGCGCGGCTCCAACTGCCCGAGCGCCTGCACGAACACCCCCTGCTGCGCCGGATCCTGCCGGAAGGCGCACGCGCGCGCCTGGCCAGGTGGATCGGCGCCAACTACGGCGCCCTGTTCGGCAATTTCTTCTTCGGGGTGCTGCTCGGGGTCACCGCCTATATCGGCTACCTGTTGAGCCTGCCGCTGGACATCCAGCATGTCGCGTTCGCCTCCGCCAATCTCGGCTTCGTGACCTCGGTCGACTGGCTGGGCGCCGCGCCCTTCCTGATGTTTCTGGTGTTCGTGCTGCTGATCGGTGCGGTGAACCTGTGGGTCAGTTTCGGCCTGGCCCTGTATGTCGCCCTGCGCGCCCGTGGCGTGCGCATCGGCGCCTTCGACGGGCTGCTGCGCGCCTATGGCCGGCGCCTGCGCAGCCATCCGCGTGAACTCCTGCTGCCGCCCGCGCGCTCGAACCACGACGCCGACCCCGCCCCCTGACCCTGCCCGAGGAACCCGGCATGAACCTCGAAAAGATTGTCTTCGGATTCTTCATCATCCTCGCATTGACGCTGAACTTCGGGTTCTTCATCGGCGAGATCGACAACCCGCATCACCACAATGTCTACGAGCTGTTCGCTGCGATCGTGGTCAACCTGGTCGCGACCATCCTCAAGTTCGGCGACCGCACCCACACCGGCGCCCTGCTGCTGGCAACCTCGCTGGTCGCGGTACTGCAACTACTGATCGCCGCAAGCGTCTGGGCCTGGGCCGTGCATGTCAGCGCAAGTGGGCTGGACACGATGGCTATGGCGAGCATCGTGTCGCTGGCCGGCGGGGCGATGCTCGCCAATGTGATCTCGGTCGTGCTGGTGATCGTCGACACCGCGACCCTGCGGCGCTAGCCACTTCCGGCGATGGACAAGGTCCTGTTCCTGTTCCTGCGGCGCATGCGCACGCCGCTGCTGGTGCTGGTCGCGGCCTACAGCATCGCGATCGGCGGCCTGGTGCTGGTCCCGGGGCTGGATGATCAGGGCCAACCCTGGCGCATGAGCTTCTTCCATGCGTTCTACTTCGTCACCTACACCGCACCGACCATCGGCTTCGGCGAGATCCCGTACGCGTTCAGCGAGGCACAGCGCATGTGGGCCTCGGTCAGCATCTACCTGCTGGTCATCGCCTGGCTGTATGCGATCGGGCGCGTCCTGGGGCTGCTGGGCGACCCCGCCTTCAAGCTCGCCGTCAGTCGCCAGGCCCTGAACCGGTCGATCCGGCGCATGCACGACCCGTTCTTCATCGTGTGCGGCTATGGCGACACCGGCAGCCTGCTGGTCGCCGCCTTGCTGCGGCGGCGCAAGCGCGTGGTGGTCATCGACATCAAGCAGGACCGCATCAACGACCTGCTGCTGTCGGACACCGACACCCATGTTCCCGGCCTGTGCGCCGATGCCAGCGACTCGGCCAGTCTGAAGACAGCCGGGCTCGGGCATCCCGCGTGTCAGGGGGTGGTCGCACTGACCGATGACGACAACGCCAACCTGACCATCGCAATCACGGTCAAGCTGCTGAACCCGCGGCTACCGGTGCTGTGTCGCGCCGCCACCCGCGACACCGAACGCAATATGGAGTCGTTCGGCACCGACCAGGTGATCAACCCGTTCGCCACCTTCGGCGACCGCCTGGCCCTGGCCCTGCATTCACCAGTGCATCACCTGCTGCACCAGTGGCTGAGCAGCGTGCCCGGCAGTGACCTGCCGATGCCCATCTATCCCCCGGCCGGACGCTGGGTGCTGTGCGGCTTCGGGCGATTCGGCAAGGCCGTACAGGCCGGGCTGTCCCAGGAGGGGGTGGAGACCGTCATCGTCGAGGCAGATCCCGAAGGGACCGATTGCCACGGTTGTGTGCATGGACGGGGCACCGAGGCCGACACCCTGCAGGAGGCCGGGATCACCAACGCGGTCGGGATCGTGGCCGGCACCGATCACGACGCCAACAATCTTTCGATTCTGGTCACCGCGCGCCAGCTGCAGCCGGAGGTGTTTACGGTCGGGCGCCAGAACCGCGACCAGCACAGCGACCTGTTCCGCGCCGCGCGCACCGATCTGACCATGCGCCACAGCGAGGTGATCGCGGAGGCGATCCTTGCCCATCTGACCTCGACCTTGCTGCCCCAGTTTCTGCAGCAGGCCCGCGCTCAGGACGAGGCCTGGGCCAACGAGGTGGTCAGTCGCATCTCCGCGGTGACCGGAGAGCGGGTGCCCGCGGTGTGGAGTGTCGCGCTGGAACCGGACACAGCACCGGCGCTGCTCGAACGGCTCGCAACGGCCCCCATCACCCTGGATGACCTGCTGCGCGATCCCCGCCAGCGCGACCAGCAAATCCCCTGTATCGCCCTGCTCGTGCAGCGCGACGATGGGGGCAAGCGCCTGCTGACGCCACCCGGCGATACTAGCCTGAAACCCGGGGACCAACTGCTGCTGGCCGGCCAGGGCCGCAGCGTGGCGCGGATCCATCGCGTGCTGCGCGACAGCCATGCCCTGGATTACCTGCTGACCGGGCAGGACCGCCCTCAAGGCTGGATCTGCCGCGGCCTGGTGGGGGCCCTGCGCCCCGGCCCGCGCCACACGGAAACGGATCGGGGCGATACCACATGACGCCCGGCGAGGGGTTTTGTCAGGCGCCGCCCTGCGTGAACATGACCCGGAAATGATCGCGCGTGCCGTCCGAACCGGTCGATTTCCCGCGTGGCTGATCACGGGCCTGGCCGGCCTGAGCCTGTGGCTGACCGGCTGCGCGGCGACCCCGCTGGAACCCCCGCCCGGCAGCACCGATGGCCCGCGGTTCGACGGAGGCGCGGTGCTCGCCGCCGACGGTACCCGGCTCCCCCTGCGGCGCTGGGGCCCGGACCACCCCGAGCATGTCGCACTGGCCCTGCACGGCTTCAACGACCATGCCGGCAGCATGGAACCCCTGGGCCTGTGGCTCGCCGATCACGACATCGCCGTCTACGCCTTCGATCAGCGCGGCTTCGGGGCCACGCCCAACCTCGGTCGCTGGGCCGGCGACGCCACCCTGGCCGGCGATGTGCAGACCGTGCTCGACCTGCTGGCCGAGCGCTATGCCGGCCAGCGCCCGTTCCTGATCGGCAAAAGCATGGGCGGCGCAGTGGCCCTGCTGGCCACCACCCGCCCGCTGGCGGAGGGCCATGTGCCCGAGGTAGCCGGTACGGTGCTGATCGCCCCGGCGGTCTGGAGTCGCGGCAGTATGCCCTGGTACCAGCGCCTGGGACTGTGGCTGGGGGCCCGGCTGGCACCCGGCATGCGCCTGTCCGGAGAGATCGTTGCGGAACTGGACATCCGGCCCACCGACGACCCCGAGGTCCTCGCGCGGATGCGCGACGATCCGCTGGTACTGCGCGACGCCCGGATCGATACCCTGGACGGGCTGACCACCCTGATGACCCGCGCGCTGGAGGCCGCCGACGACCTGTCCAGCCCCAGCCTCACCCTGTACGGGGCGCGAGACGACATCGTGCCTCCGGAGCCGATGGCCGAACTGCTACGCCGCCTGGATGCGACCGGCGGAGACGCATATCGTGCGGCACTCTACCCCGAAGGCTTCCATATGCTGACTCGCTACACCCGCGCGGCCGACACCTTCGTCGATATCACCGCGTGGATCCGCGACCCGCGCGCGGACCTGCCCTCTGGTCACGAACACGGCCTGGCGGAGGTGGCAGACAAACTGGATCCGGCCGGAGACGAGGAATAGCGAGACCATTCGACCTCCCGTATATACGGATTTCTTCATTTAGGGGTCAATTTTGACCTGGATCAACAATCCTGCGGCTCGGATCGCGCAGCCTGACGTGCGCGCTGGCCGGCCAGCGGCATACGGCCGGCGCGTCACTTCACCCGTACGAGACCGTGCAAAATCACCGCCAACGAGGTCCCCATGAGCGCGCCGGAATCCCCTGCGTCGAGAAGGCCCCTGCGCCTGCAACTCTTCATCGTCGCGGCCATCATGGGCGTGGCCCTTCTGGTGTTCCTGGCGGTGAATGCCGCCAACAGCGTGATCTACGAGCGCACCATGGCACGGCAAGCGGAGCAGACCGCCAGTGGCATCGCGCACCAGACCTTCGCCTCGATGTTCCAGATCATGAGCGAGGGCTGGACCCGCGAACAGCTGGAGGCATTCTCGTCCGGGATCGAGGAATCGCTGGCCGGGACACCATTGACCCTGGATCTGTACCGCGGCGAGAAGGTCGCCGCACTCTACGGCGAGGTGGACCAGAAACCGCGCACCCCGGCGATCGATCAGGCCTTCGTGACCGCAGAGACCCGAAGCCAGCAGGTCAACGACGAGTTGCACTACACCTTTCCGCTGCGCGCGCGTCAGGAATGCCTGGCCTGCCACGGCAACGCGGCCAGCGGCGATGTCCTCGGGGTGATGCAGGTTCGCCAGGACCTCGGCACCGCGCTGGACGAGGCGCGTGCCCAGCATGTCTGGACCTTTCTGGGGACCGGGGTGGGCACGCTGCTCCTTGGCTTCCTGATCGCGACCTGGGCGACTGCCCCCATCGCGCGTTCGGTCCGCCGTTTCCAGGACCAGGTCACCCGGATCAACGCGATCCAGGACCTTAACCACCTCGAGACCCAGGCACTGGATACCGGCTTCGTCGAACTGAACCAGGTAGTCCGCCAGGTCGACGAACTGGTGCACAGGTTGCGCGGGGTCGCGGTCGACAAGGATATCCTCGAGTTCGAACTGAAGCTCCTGGACAAGTTCATCATCACCTCGGACGTGGTGCGTGACTGGCGCGACTACATCTGCGTCCTGCTCACCGAGATCAACACCATCATCGACGCCTATACCCTGTTCACCCTGTTCAAGGCGAACGACGAGGTCTACGAACTGGAGATCTTCTGGCGCGCCGAGCCCAGCGCGGAGACCCGTCGCACGGTAGAACGCCTGGCCACCCAGCGCATCCGTGCCAGCGAGGATTTCGTCGGCGAGGCCAGCCTGACCGTGCGACACAACGTCGCCGACGAGACCGCACCGCTGGAAGAACTCTCGACCGAGACTATCGAACTGGCGACCAAGTCCCTGCTGCTGGACACCCCGCGCATCGGCGGCGTGGTCGGGATTGGCGTGCAGTCCAGCCTGGTGCGCGATCCGGTCCGCCACGTGGTGATCGAAAGCATCCTGTCGACCCTGCTGAACCTGGTAGGATCGGTCAAGGCCATCTACAAGTACACCCAGGACCTCGAGTACTACGCGACCCGCGATCCGCTGACCAACCTGTACAACCAGCGGGTGTTCTGGGAACTGTTCGACTACGAAATCAAGCGCGCTGAAAGCCACGGGTACGGGTTCGCGGTGATGGTCGTTGACCTCGACAACTTCAAGACCATCAACGACCGCTACGGTCACGCATTCGGCGACCGCTTCCTGCAGGCCTACGCCGAGACGATCCAGGGCGCAATCCGCAACGAGGACATCCTGGCGCGCTATGGCGGCGACGAGTTCGCACTGCTGCTGCCGGAGACCGACATGCAGGCGTCCCACCACCTGGCGCAGCGCATGGCCGAGGCCACCGACCAGCTGTCGCTGGCGGCACCCGACGGATCGCGGGTCAAGGCGACCACCTGTATCGGCATCGCCACCTACCCGCAGCACGGTCGCGACACCCGCGACCTGTTCCTGGTCGCCGACAACATGATGTACAAGGCCAAGCGTGGCGGGAAGAACGCGGTCTGCCTGCCCTCCGACGAGGAGGTCGCGGCGGTGTTCCGCGAGACCGGCGAGACCGGGATCATGATCATGGAGGCGCTGGAAGACCGGCGTATCGTGCCCTTCTTCCAGCCGATCATGGACACCGCCACCGGCGAGGTAGGGGTCCACGAGCTGCTGATGCGCATCCGCCTGGGTGACGAGCTGGTGCCGGCCGGTCACTTCGTCGAGGTCGCCGAGAGCATGGGTGTGATGCACCAGCTCGACTACCTGCTGATCGAGCAGGCCTTCCGCCAGGTCCGCGACAGCGGGTACCAGGGCCTGTTGTTCGTCAACCTGTCACCGCGCGCCCTGATCATCGGCGAGTTCATCGGCAAAGTCCGCGCACTGGCACGCGAGAACCACATCGACACCTCCAAGGTGGTATTCGAGATTACCGAACGCGATACCGTGAAGAACATGGCGGTGCTGGAGAAGTTTGTAATGGACCTCAAGCAGCAGGGCTTCCTGTTCGCGGTCGACGACTTCGGCTCCGGATTCTCGTCATTCCACTACCTGAAGCGCTTTCCGATCGACTTCGTGAAGATCGAGGGGGAATTCGTGCGCAACATGGTCCATGACCGCCGAGACCAGGCCTTCGTGCGCTCGATCACCGCCCTGGCCCGCGACCTGCAGGTGCGTACCATCGCCGAATACGTGGAGGACGCCGAGATCCTCGAGGCGGTACAGTCCATCGGCATCCATTACGCCCAGGGCTTCCACATCGGCCACCCGGGCCCGGACCTCGCCAACCGGCCCATCCGGTAACCCTCGGTTCGCGCGGCGCTGCCCCCGGATGACGCCACCGGGTTCGGATCGTGGCGCGCCTGCGGTATGGTGATACACGAGACGGGCCCCGGCACCGCCGGGACCATCCCGTCAGCTCAACTACCGACGGTTCGACAAGGGGGCAAACCATGTCCGAGGGTTCCCGGGGCAGCAAGCTGGATGACCTGGTCGCGCGGACCCACCGCGACCGGGACGAGCGCGAGCGCGGCTATCGCGAGCAGGCCCTGAAGATGTACCCGTGGGTGTGCGGCCGTTGCGGCCGCGAGTTCACGCACGCCAACCTGCGCGAACTGACCGTGCATCACCGCGACCACAACCACGACAACAACCCGACGGATGGCAGCAACTGGGAGCTGCTGTGCCTGTTTTGCCATGACAACGAGCACCAGCGCTACGTCGACCAGACGCCGGGCAGCGGCAGCCAGAACGCCGGCGGGAACGCCACGCACAACCCGTTCGCCGGCCTCGCCAGTCTGCTGGGCAAGGACGACAGCG
>SKNJ01000275.1 GCA_007120575.1 Thioalkalivibrio sp. | reverse complement strand
TCGCCCAATCTGTTGGTCGGCACTGGCCAACTCGTTGCTGGGGATCAGCCCCAGATGGCGCTCGGTGATCCGCAGGGACGGGTCCTCGTGCACGGCCCCCAGCACGGGGAGGTCGGTATAGCGTTCCACCGCCATGCGCAGCTTGGACTCGTGGCGGGCCCCGCCCACCCGATTGAGGATGACCCCGGCGATCCGGACCTCCGGGTCGAATGCCTGGTATCCCTGCAGCAGCGGTGCAATGCCGCGGGTCATGCCACGGCAGTCGATCACCAGCAGCACCGGCAAATCGAGTAGCCGTGCCAGGGCTGCGTTGCAGTCGCTGCCCTCGGGGTCGACGCCGTCGAACAGCCCCTTGTTTGCCTCCACCAGGCCCAGGCTGACGCCTTCGCTGTAGCGAGCGGCCAGATCGCGGATCTCTTCCGGCTCCTGGGTGTGAAAATCCAGGTTCACGCAGGCGCGTCCGGCCGCCCGGCCCAGCCACAACGGGTCGATGTAGTCGGGGCCCTTCTTGAATGGCTGGACCGTGAGGCCGCGCGCCGTCAGGGCCGCGCACAGCGCGGTGGCGAGTGTGGTCTTGCCGGAGGACTTGTGCGCGGCCGCGAGCAGCAGATGTGCCATGGTCAGGCGGGCGCGCGGGTCATGTACCGGCCGACGCGGTACCGGTGTCGGCGCGGGTGGCGTGGTGGGGATCCACCTTGTGATCGGCCAGGCTGACCGGGAGGAAATGCAGGAACCGGATCGCCACCACAACCAGGAACAGCGCCAGGCCGACCCCGCCAATGCCGAGCAGGAACTCGACCAGGGTCGGGGTATAAGGCGCGACCACGCCGTCGTGGAAGCTGCTGCTGACCTCGAGCCCCGGGAACATGTCCATCGGGTAGGCCTGCCCGCCGATAATGATCACGTAGAGCTGGGCCAGGCCACCGAGGATGACCAGGGCGCTGGCGGTGGCGATGACCTTGCGCGAGCGGCTCCATACCGGATGGAACAGCAGCGCCAGTGGTAACAGGCTGCCCAGCACGATCTGCCCGACCCAGAACAGCAGGGGGTAGACCCCGCCGCCTAGAAGCAGAAAGGCCTCCACGCCGTGCAGGCGGGTGGCATACAGGTTGGTCAGGTGATACACCGCGACGAAATACAGCACCGCGGCGACAAATATCCCCAGCAGGTTCTTCAGGCGGTGCAGGATCAGGTCGCCCAGCGGGCGCTCGCTCCAGCGGTAGGCCGCGAGGGTGATCAGCAGGAACACGGCGAGGCCGAAGGCGAACGACATCGCGATGAACAGCGGCGCAAGGATCGCGGCGTCGTAGGCCTCGCGCGCGACCAGGAAGCCGAAGATCGCGCCGGTACCGGTGGTCAGGATCAGGCGCCAGACAAACGCCAGCATCCCGGCAGCCGGCGCATAGCCGTTCATGCGGCGCTCCATCAGGAACCACAGGTACACCAGCACGATCGCCATGAAGCCGGTGTACAGGAAGATGTTCCAGGCAAAGATCGATTTGAAATTGTAGTGGGTCATCGCCACCACCAGCCGGTCCGGACGTCCCAGATCCAGCACCAGAATCGCCAGGCCACCCGCCAGCAGGGCGACCGCGAGCAGCCCCGATAACGGCGCCAGCGGTTTGTAGATCGTGCGGCCGAACACCGAGGCAATCGAAGCCACGTTCAGCGCCCCGGAAGCAGCCACGATCAGGAAGATCGCGAAGACGTGCGGCAAGCCCCAGACGATCTGGTTGTCCATGCCGGTGATGTGGTGTCCGTGCGTGGACTTCAGCACCGCCGCCAGCAGCCCGAGCCCGATCGCCACCACCAGGATGCCCAGCAGTCCGTAATAGCCGCCACTGCGCCCTTCGAGTGCCCGCAACTGGGGTTTTGCTGTCATAGTGCTCATGCCTCGGATGTCAGATGCCCTGGTAGCGTACGCCGGGGTTCAGGCCCAGGTCCGCCCGGATCGCGGTGCCGCCGTGTTCCGCCAGCTCGCGGGAGATCGCGGAGTCGGGGTCGTTGAGATCCCCGAAGATCATCGCGCCATTGCCCTGCTCGTGGCAGGCCTCGACGCAGGCGGTCGTGCGCTCGCCGCGGTCGATGCGATGCACGCACAGCGTGCAGCTCTCCACCGTGCCCTTGCCGCGCGGGGCGTGCGCGGCCTGGTCGGTCAGGGTTTCATGGATGAACGAGCGGGCCTTGTAGGGGCAGGCCATCATGCAGTAGCGACAGCCGATGCAGGTGTGCTTGTTGACCAGCACGATGCCGTCGGCGCGCCGGAACGAGGCGCCGGTCGGACAGACATCCTCGCAGGGCGGGTGTTCGCAGTGCTGGCACATCACCGGCAGGGAATGGCTGTAGCCGGTCTCGGGATCGCGCAACTCGACCTTGCGGATCCACTGGGCGTCGGTACGCGGCCGGTCCATCCCGCGTACGCCATTCTCCTCGTGACAGGCGGTGACGCAGGCATTGCAGTCGCCGCAGCGGTTGCTGTCGATCAGCAGGCCCCAGCGGACCCCCTCGGCGGTCCCGGCCTCGGCCGGGCGCATCAGGAACACGCCCGGGGCGACGGTGACGCTGGCCACCGCGGCGGCGGCGCCGGTGATGAACTGGCGGCGAGAGAGGGGAGCGCTCGTCTTCTGGCTCATGGTTTCGGGGCCTCCGGTGGCGGGAGCAGGTCGACCTCCGCGAGGTTCGCGGCCACGCCCCGGTGGTCGGTATCCCAGGCGAAGTCCACCCCCGGCGCATGCGGGTTCAGGGTGTGCAGGTACTCGGATTCCGAGGGCCGGTCCCGATGGCACTGGAAGCAGTCCACGCGCACCGCGTTGAAGGTGTGGCAGCTGGCGCAGAAGTGCGTCTCCGGCTCGGTATGGCGCGCCTCCGTCGCAACGTGGCAATCGATGCAACCGACAAAGCTGTGGTCGGGGTTGCGCGCAGCCCGGATCACCGCATCGTCACGTTCGTGCATCAGCAGCTTGCCGTGATCCTTGCGGATCACGTCCAGGGGCTCGACGCACTGGTCACCGCGCGCCTCCATCATCGGGGGCGGCTCCACGCTGCCGCCGCAGGCGGTCAGGAACAGCAGGGGCAGGGCGCCGAGCACCAGCCAGCGCGAGGCGGCCCGGGCCGGGGACTTCCCTCGAAGCATGGTTACTCACCCATCGCCATGTCGATATAGCCGGTCGGGCAGACATCGGCGCAGATATGGCAGCCGACGCACTTGGCGTAGTCGGTGGCCACATAGCGTCCGGTCGCCTTTTCGCTCTTGGGGACACGATAGACGGCCGTCTGCGGGCAGTAGATCACGCAGTTGTCGCACTCGAAGCACATGCCGCAGCTCATGCAGCGCTCGGCCTCGCCCTGTGCCTGTTCCTCGGTCAGGCCGTCCATGCGCTCGGCGAAATGCCCGATCACCTCGTCGGCTCCCGGCCCGTGCTCCGGCCGCAGGATGCGCGGCGTATAGGCGAAATGGCCCTTGAACAGCTTGTCGTGGGAGATGATCTCGTGGCTGGAGCGATCCTCGTAGTTGTGCACCGCGAAGCGGGCCGAGGAGGTGCCGCGGGTCTGCTCGCCGGAATAGCGGTCCGGCTCCAGGCCGGACTCCTGCAGCTTGTTCAGCAGGTTGAAGTGGTGCACATCCACGCGCGGGCGTTTGATCGGTTCCTGGTGCTGCAGATAGTGGTCGATGCTGTCCGCGGCAATCGCGCCGTGCCCGATCGCAGTGGTGAGCAGGTGCGGGCGGATGATGTCGCCGATCACGAAGTGGCCTTCCTTGCCCGGCACCTGGTAGAACTTGTCGTTGTCGATGAAGCCGCGGCCGTTGTCCAGCGCCTCGAGTCCCTCGAGGTCACCACCCTGGCCGATGGCGGATACGATCAGGTCGGCCTCGAGCACGAATTCCGTGCCTTCTACCGGCGTCGGGGCATTGTCGACCCACTCGCACCGGGCCATCTTCAGGCCGGTGGCACGCCCGGTGTCGTCAAGGAGGACCTCGACCGGCATGACCCCGTCGAGAATGGTCACGCCCTCGTGCAGGGCGTCGTGCACCTCGTGCTCGGCGGCGGTCATCTGTTCCTTCGGGAACAGCGACGTCAGGGTCACGTCGGCGCCGGTGCGCATCGCGCTGACTGCGCTGTCGTGAGCGACATAGCCGTGGATCATGTCCTCGGGCCGGTCGGTCACGTTCTCGGCCTCGATCTTGCCGAGGCGTCGCGCGACCGACACCACGTCGATCGAGGTGTCACCGCCGCCGACACAGACGATGCGGTCGGTGGTCAGCACCTTGATGCGGCCGGTATTGAAGGCCTCGAGGAAATCGACCCCGGTGATGCAGTTGGGGGCGTCGCCGCCCGGCACCGGGAGCTTGCGCCCGGTCTGGCAGCCGACTGCCCAGACCACGGCGTCGAATTCCTTCTCCACGTCCTCCATGCTGACGTCGCGACCAACCCGCGTCTTCAGGCGCACGTCGATATCGCCCAGTGCCAGTACCCGGTCCATCTCGTGGCGCAGCATGTCGCGCGGTACGCGGTACTCGGGGATGCCGTACATCATCATCCCGCCGAGTTCCTCGTGATCGTCGAAGATGGTCGAGGCATGCCCGAGGCGGCGCAGATGGTAGGCGGCCGACATCCCGCCCGGGCCGCCGCCGACGATCGCTACCCGCTTGCCCGACAGGGGCGGCGGCGGGTCGAACGTGAACTTCTCCTGAAATGCGGTATCACCGATGTACTGCTCCACCGAGTTGATACCGACGAACTCCTCGACCTCGTTGCGGTTGCAGCCGGATTCGCAGGGTGCGGGGCAGACCCGGCCCATCACCGACGGGAACGGATTGGCGGCGGTCGAGCGGCGGAAAGCATACTCCTGCCAGCTCATATCCTGCGGCGGCTTTTCGATGCCGCGCACGATCTGCAACCAGCCACGGATGTCCTCGCCCGACGGGCAGGAGCCCTGGCACGGCGGTGTACGGTGCACATAGACCGGGCACTTGTGCGAGTGGTCGGCCTCGAAGATCGCGCTCTTCCACTCCCGCCGCTTGTTCTCGCCGTCCTTGAACATGCGGAAAGTCAGGTTCATGTCGTCACTGGTGGTGGCCATTACTGTTCTCCTGGTCAACGCGGGCCCGAGGCCGGGCGCCTTAGGTTGTTTGCTTGGCTGGGTCCAGCACGATCGCGTCGCTGACGAGCTGGTGCACACTCACGATCTGGTCCATTTCGAACCCGTAATAGGGCAGGACCTTGGCGAACTGGCTCTTGCAGATCGCGCAGATGGCGGCCAGATGCGTGACGCCCTCTTCCTCGACCACCTGGCGCAGGGCCTGCATGCGCGGCAGTGCCCCCTTTACGCGCAGTTCCATCAGGTCGTCGGTCAGCAGGCCGCCGCCGCCCCCGCAACAGAAGGTCGCCTCGCCGATGGTGTCCGCCGGCATATCGTAGTAGTGGTTGCAGACCGCCTGGATAATCTCGCGCGGGATGGTGAACTGCCCGCCCGGGGTGTTCCCCATGCGCGAGGCGCGCGCCACGTTGCAGGAATCGTGGAAGGTGACACGGCGGTGATCGTTCGCGCTCTTGTCCAGCGTCAGTGCACCGCGCTGGATCAGTTCGTGGGTGACCTCGCAAATATGCTGCGGCACCGGATAGCGCGGATCGAGGAAATCGAACGGCCCGGCAAGCGTGTTCAGGAAGCTGTACGCGACCCGCCAGGCATGCCCGCATTCGCCGAACACGATGCGTTTGACACCCAGTTCCTCGGCCGCCTCGCGTACCCGCAGGGCAATCTTGCGCATGTTCTCCGGTGAGCCGATGAACAGACCGAAATTGGCGGCTTCCGAGGCATGCGAGGACAGGGTCCAGGAGATTCCGGCCTGGTGGAATACCTTGCCATAGCCGATCAGGCCGTCCACATGCGGCTCCGCGAAGAAGTCGGCCGACGGGGTGACCAGCAGCACGTCGGCGCCCTTTTCGTCCAGCGGATAGCGCACGTCGACCCCGGTGTCCTCCTTGACCTCTTCCTCCAGCCCCTCGAGGGTGTCCTTCAGGGCCGGCTGCGGCAGGCCGAGGTTGTTGCCGATCTTGAAGACCTTGCCGATGATCTCGTTGCTGTACTTCTGGCCCTTGCCCACCGCGTTCATGATCTCGCGGGTGGCCATGGTGATCTCGGCGGTGTCGATGCCATACGGGCAGTACACCGAGCAGCGTCGGCACTCCGAGCACTGGTGGAAGTAGCTGTACCACTGGTCGAGGACGTCTTCGGTCAGGTCCTGCGCGCCGACCAGCTTCGGAAACAGCCGCCCCGGCCAGGTGAAGTACCGGCGATAGACATTGCGCAGCAGGTCCTGGCGCGCGACCGGCATGTTGCGCGGGTCGGAGGTGCCGAGGAAGTAGTGGCACTTGTCGGTACAGGCGCCGCACTTGACGCAGGCGTCCATGAATACCTGCAGGCCACGATTCTTGTTCAGCAGTTCGGCCAGCTTGGCCAGCGCGACGTGCTGCCAGTCGTCCACCAGTTCGCCGGGGAAACCCAGTGGTCCCTGAAACTCGTCGCGCGACACGAACGGCTTGCTGTGTGACATCGCCCCGGGTTGCAGCTCGGGCATGTCCAGGTATTCCTTGACTTCCGGGGTCTCGAAGTCGGCCATCGCGTCAGTCCTCGGAACGGGCGTTGGGTACCGGGGCGCCCCGATTGGCGGGGGCCGCGGCACCGGTGTGTTCGACACGCGCGGCCCAGCTGGTGTGGCGCTGTTCGCGCGGGTTATCGGCCTGGTTGCGGGTCGGGCTGAAGAACACCCCCGGGGCATGCAGCAGCTTGCTGAACGGGAACACGATCATCAGCGCCGCGACCAGGGCCAGATGCAGCAACAGCAGTGGTTCGGCCGGAAGCGAGTGGATCTCGAAGCGCATCAGCCCGACAAAGAACACCTTCACCGCGGTCACGTCGACGTGCCAGAGGTATTTCATTGCCAGTCCGCTGGCGGCGATCGCGATCAGCAGGCCCAGCATCAGGTGATCGGATGGCGCGGAGATATAGCGAATGCGTTCCACGAAGATGCGCCGGATCCACAGGCCAATCAGTCCGGCCAGCATTGCGAAACCGGCGTACACGCCGAACGGCTGAATGAGGACGACCCACTCCCAGACCGGGTCGATGAAATAGCGCAGATGGCGCAGCAGCACCAGCAACAGCGCGAGGTGGAAGACCCAGGCGAGGATCCAGATCCACTTGTTGGCCTTGAACAGGCTGTAGAAGAACACGACTTCGGAAGCCATCCGGCCGATCACCCCGCCGCGCGACGTCGGCGCCGGCGTGGTCGGGATCTTCAGTGGGGCCGGGGTGCGCGCATAGCGCGCAATCCGCAGGCCTACTCCGATCAGCAGGATCGCGGTCGCGCCGTAGAACAGCACGGCATAGACGATGGATGCGAAGGTCAACGACGTATCCTCCTGTCAGCAACCGGGGCCGGTCCGTCCGACCGCCCGGCGATTTCTCCCCGGACGGCCCGGCGGGACGTCCCAGGAGTCGGAGTAGCGCAATGTCCCGTCCCGCAAGACGGAACCGGTATCAGGACCCCGCGAGAGCGAGTCGGAGGCTGCCGCCCCCGCGGGGTGTACCCGCCGCGAGGCGGGATCCCGGGACCCTGTCGGACCTGGGACTGATCTGCTGCGCGTATGGGAGGGTGGCCCCGTTTTCCGGGCTCTCTCGCTCCATAGTTCTCACTATGCGCCTCGAGAGACCGAAAAAACGGAGTTGCTCTCCCATCACGCTCGCGATGATCGCCCAAGTCCGGCAGTCTCCTAGACGCAGCCGGTCGGCTTCGGCAGACCGGCGTACTTGCACGCCTGCTTAGCCGGGCCATAGGGGAACAGCTCGTAGAGGTACTTGCTGTTGCCCT
>SKNJ01000233.1 GCA_007120575.1 Thioalkalivibrio sp. | reverse complement strand
GCCACCGCGCGTGCGGCCGGGATTCCGGCGGAGCGGGTCAAGGCGGTGGTCCAGCATCTGGGCCAGGCCCATCTGCGGCGCATCCGGCCCGGGTCGGACGAGCCATTGTTCGACCCGCAGGAGCGCATCCGCGCGCGACGTTCGGTGCGCTACGAGGACGACGATCCGGATCTGCTGACCGATCTCGACGACGTCTACGTGTTCGAGGCCAGCCGGATACGCATTGGCGACTGGTTCGAGGTGGTGGACAAGGGCAGCGGCACCACCCGGCGCATGGCGCTGGTATGGCGCGGCGAGGCGACTCGCCGCTTCCTGTTCCTGTCGCTCGACGGGGTGACCAGTCGGCGTCACAGCCTGCAGGGCGTGGCGCAGGAGATGCGCGAGGGCCGCATGCAGCCCTTGCCCAGCGACAACCCGCTGGACGCGATGATCCGGTGAACCCCGCAGTGGTGGCCGGAAATCAGCGGTCCTTCCGGGGCTCGGTACCGTCCGGCGGGCAATAGCGCAGCGCCAGTACGGTGATGTCGTCGGCCTGAGTCGCGCCGCCGGCAAATTCCTCGACCGATTGCATTACCGCTTCCACCTGGTCCTTCGCGCTGCGCGTGGCGATGGCGGTGTAGAGGTCGAACAGCCGTTCCTCGCCGTACAGGGTTTGTTCCGCGTCCGCGGCCTCGGTGACGCCGTCGGTGTACAGCAGCAGGCTGTCTCCAGGGGCGAGGGTGACGCTGTGGGTCGGATAGTGCATATCCTCCATGGCGCCCAGCACCAGGCCCGGCGGGAGCTTCAGCCAGTCGTGCCCGCCGTCGGCGCGCCGCAGCAGCGGCGGGTTGTGTCCCGCGTTGGCGAAGTGCACCTCGCCAGTCCCCAGGTCCAGCAGGCCGCACAGGTAGGTGACGAACATGCCGTTTTCGTTGTTCAGGCACAGTTCGTTGTTGACCCGGGTCAGGATCTGCCCGGGGTCGTGCGCGTCCTGTTCGGCAATGCCCTTGACCAGGGTCTTGGTCACCGCCATGAACAGGGCCGCCGGGACGCCCTTGTCGGAGACATCGCCGACCGCGAAGAACAGCGAGTTGTGTTCGCGCAGCGGGAAAAAGTCGTAGAGATCACCACCGACCTCCTTGGCCGGGATCAGCCGCGCGGCGAGATCGATCCCTACGTCCAGATCGGAGAGATCCAGGCGCTTTGGCAGGAAACTCATCTGGATGTTGCGGGCGATCTTCAGCTCGCTCTCCATGCGTTCCTTGGCCGCAGTGGTGGCGGTCAGGTCGTTGATGTAGTCCTTTAGCGACAGACGCATTTCGTCGAACGAACGGGCCAGGTCGCCGACCTCGTCGCCGGTCTCGATCGGCGGCATCGGGCGGTCCAGATTGCCGCGCGCGATCTCGCCGGCGGAGGTCACCAGGCCCTTCAGCGGACGGGTGATGCCACGCGCGATGCCGATGATGGTGGCCAGCAGGATCAGAAAGCCGATCACGCCGATGATCAGAACCCAGTGCATCACCCGCAGGATATCGCCGTAGAGCTCCTGCTCGGGAATGATGACACCCACTGCCCAGTCCGACTCTGGCAGACGTGCGTGATAAAGCCGTGCCGGTTCGTCGAGCAGTATGGACGGGACGCGGGTGAATCCTTCGTCGTTGCGTTGCAGCTGGCGGCCGAGGACTCGGAGCTCCGGCTCGCCGAGCGTTTCGGCGAGGCTGAACAGGCTCTCGCGCATGATCCAGTCGCGGCGCGGGTAGGTGATGAAGCGGGTCCGCGAACTGACCAGGAACGCGAAGCCGCTGTCGAAGATCTTCACCGCGTCGACCCGGTCGGTCAGCGCCGGGAGCTCGATGTCCATGGTCACGATGCCGCGCAGGCGTCTATCGTTGTGCGGGGAGTAGAACGGTTGCGAAAAGGTGGTGATCAGGCGGTCGGGGTTGGCCGCCGAGGGGAACGGCTCGGTCCAGAAGCCGGACTCGGTCAGCGCCGGGATCTGGTACCAGTCGCGGGTAAAGTAGTCGAAATCGTCGCCGCCCAGCAGCATGCGCGCCAGACCATCGGGGGTTTCGTAGGTGAACGGTCCAAAATACCGCTGTTCCGGGTAGGCGGCAAAGGGCTCGTAGGTCACCGCCGTGCCCTGGACCGCGTCCGACTCGCGGGTGATGTCATCCAGGATCGGGAACAGGTCACCCGGTTCGATATGGCCGGCGCTCAGGGCGCTGGCCAGGCCCTGGGCGGTGCCGGACACCTCGTTCAGTGAAGCGCGGATCCGATTGGCGGTCGCGTGGGTCAGCTCGCGCGCCTGCTCCTCGGCATGCTCGAGCATGATGTCGCGAACCATGTAGTACAGGGTGCCCGAGGACACGAAGAAGATGGTGCCGGTGGTCAGCAGCGTGACCAGGGCCAACCGGACCGCCAGGCTGCGGCGCGCGCTCATTCGGACAGCTCCCGGTGGAACCGTTCGTAGGGGACCGGTTCCCATTCCAGGTGCCCGAGGTTGCGCATCAGGCTGATGGCAAGGCGGTAATCGGACGGGGCCAGTCGCGGGCCCCGCAACTGCCCGTTACTGTCGAGATAAAGCGGGCGCAGGGCCTCCAGCATCCGGTGCTGGTGGGCCCGGTTGGTGGGCTCGCCGTACCGCAGGACGCGTTCCATGACCGCGTCGATCGCAGCCTCGGGGTGCTCGAAGGCGTATTCCCAGCCGCGCAGCGAGGCCGCGACGAATGCGTGGATCGCCTCCGGGTGGTTATCCAGAGTGGACTCCAGGACGTAGATGCCGTCCTCGGCCAGGCCGACCCCGTGTTCCTCCAGTGGGATCACGTCGAGTTCGTCGGGATCCAGCCCGCTCAGGTAGAGTTCGACCATCTCGTTGTAGCGGGTCGCAGTGGCGGCGGCGACCGCACCCGTGCGCAGCGCGGCCATGGTCGCGCCCTGATCGACCGTTTCCGGCTCCACGCCGTAGAGCCGGAACAGCGCTTCTGGTTGCAGGCTGAAGCTGGCCCAGCGTGATATGCGCCGTCCGTCCAGGTCCTCCGGGACCAGGATTCCGGTCTCCGCCAGCGCGACCAGCACCAGCGAGGAGTCCTGGATCAGTTGTGCTACGTTCACGACATCGACACCCTGTTCGCGCAGCTCGAGTGCCTGGGTCAGGTAGAGCAGGGCGACCTCCGCCCGGTCCTCGGCAAGGGCGTCGGCAGCCGGGTGTTCCGCTCCGTGGGACAGGATTTCGACCTCCAGCCCGGCGTCGGTATACCAGCCGCGGTCCTTGGCCAGGTAAAACCCGGCGAACTGGGCCTGCGGGACCCAGTGCGGCTGGAAGCGCAGGGTCTCCATGCCGGTGGCAGTGGTCGGAGCCACGGTCGCGGCACACAGGATGCCTGCCGCGCAAGCACGGGACAGCGATTGCCGGAAGCAGATAGTCAGCAAGGACATCGACGGAGGGGCCAGAGGTTGCGGAACATGTCGGGGACTCAGGATACCGGTGCCGCGGGGCAGGCGCACGCCGGTCTGCCGCGGGGCGTTGGCCGGGCGTGAGGCGGACCGGCATGGGACAAGGCACTGCGGGCAAAACGCGTTGTCGCGCCGGACTGGCGTGGCTCCTTGGGGTATGGCTGGCGCTGCTTTGTGTGCCTGCGGGGGCCGAGACCGATGTCCTTGGTGCCACGGATACGGGGGCCGCGCTGACCGGAGCCCCGTCCGATACCCTGCGGTCCGGCTGGTTCGTGCGCCCGCCGTACCAGTTTCGCGGCGATCCCTCGGGCCTGGGGCCACCGACCGGACTGGACATCCGTGTCGCGGAGGAGGCTCTCGTGGCGCTCGGCCATCATGTCGAATTCTCGCCGATGGGCTGGAACGACCAGCTCCAGGCCCTGCGCACCGGGCAGATCGATTTCGTGGTGGGGACCTACCATGACCCCGAGCGTCTGGACTACGTGCGCTATTCCCGGCCCTACCGCGAGGAGCGCAATGCGCTCTACGTGCGCGCGGACTCGGACTGGCTGCGGGACATGCCGCTGCGCAAGGATTTCGTCGAGGCGGTACGGCGTGGAGATTTTCATCTCGGCGTGACGGCCGGCTATGCGTATGCCTCGCCGGAAATTGCTGATCTGGTGGCCGATCCGGGGTCGGACGCTCGCCTGCGGACGGCCGATGATGACGAGGGTAACCTGCGTGCACTGATGGACGGCCGCATCGACGGGTTCGTGGCCGATCCGGTGATCGTCGATCTGATGCTTGCGGAGACCGGCCAGGCGGGACGCGTGCGCGCGCATGCGCTGGATCTCGGCACGGTCGGGGTGCGGGTGATGTTCGCGCGTGCGACCGTCTCGCCCGAGTTCGTGGAGCGCTTCGATGCCCGTCTGCGGGCGATGGAGGACAGCCGCCGGATCGCGAATCTGGAGGTGGAGCACATCCTCCCGGCGTTCCTCGCGATGGCGACCAGCGAGACCTGGTTCAAGACCCTGACCCTGCTCGGAATCCTGGCGTTCTCCGCGTCGGGCGTGATACTGGCGCGGCGTGAGCGCTACAACCTGTTCGGGGCCCTGGTGCTGGCCTCGCTACCGGCGATCGGGGGCGGGGTGCTGCGCGACCTGCTGCTGGGGCGCGAACCGATCTTCATCTTCGAGACGCCCGAGTTCCTGCTGATGCCGGTGGCGGTGGTGCTGGCCGGGTTCGCGCTGTACAAGTTTCACGATCACTTCCTGGTCTACCGCCAGGGCGCGCGCCACCTGATCCTGCGGCAGCAGGCGGGCTGGGGCGGACGCGTGGTGGGCAATCTCCAGCGCGGCCTGGATGCCTGGGCGGTCGCCTCTTTCACGGTGATCGGGGTGGGCGTTGCCGTGGAGTCGCAGGCCAGCCCGTTGTGGCTGTGGGGGCCGGTGATGGCGGTGGTCACCGCCTCGTTCGGCGTGATTATGCGCGACGTAGTGCGTTCGGATTTCAACATCGACATGCTCAAGCGCGATTCCTTCGCGGAGATCTCGGTACTGGGCGGCATTCTGTACTCGCTGATCCTGCTGTGGCCGCCGGTAGAACTGAGTCTGACCTTCATCCTGGTCGCGACCAACGCGGTCATCGTGCTGCTGTTCGTGCTGCGCCTGCTGATCCTGTATTCCGGACGTGTGAATCCTCTGCAGATGGGGGATCCGCATTCCCTGCCGGAGCGGCGTCTGGATCGGCTGGAGGCGCGCGAACGCGAACGCTGGGGTGAACTCTCCGGTTATCTGGGCGAGGATGCGGAAGGGCACGCCAGCCCGGTGCCTCTTACCGGGCTGGAGGCTCGGCACAAGGACTTCGAGTATGCCCTGCAGCCGTTGCTGGCGGAGCTCGACCTGCTGGCCGGCGAACCGTTGTTCGAGGCCGCGGTGGCGCGTCACCAGGGGTTGCGTGAGCGTCTGCGCATCCTGGTGCGGCTGGAGCAGCAGCTGTACGACTATCTGCGGGAGGCCGGCGCCACCGCCGGCGAGGGCGAGGCCGCCCGGGTTGCCAGCTCACTGGAGACCCGGGTGCTGGAGGGACTGCGCAGCCTGCTGGACACCGTCGCGTTTGCGGTCGCGAGCGGGGAACGCGAGGAGCTGGAATGGTTGCGCGAGATGACCGCCAACCAGCGCAACCGTTTCGACGCGCTGCGTGCCCGTTATCTGCAGCACGAGGCGATGCACCCGGGCGGCCCGCTGGACCGGGTTTTGCAGCGCACCCATCGGGTGGAACGCATGATGTGGTTGCTTGCCGACTACGTCGAGCACCGCCTGGAGCCCCCGCGGGCAGTAGCGGGTAACGATCGCCGCCGGCGCCAGCAGCAGCGCCTGCGTGACGGCTGACACTCAGCGCAGGCGGATGCGCAGGTGCGTGGCTCCGATCACTGCGGCCGGGACCAGCAGCAGGTTTACCAGCGGAATCATCGCCAGCAGGGTAGTGCCGGCCCCGAACGCGAAGGTTGCGGGGCGGTTGCGGCGCAGGGTTTGCCGGACCGCCCGGAACTCCAGGCCGTCGTTGGCCAGGGGTGCCTCCAGAAACTCCACCGCCAGTACCCAGCTTCCGTACAGGAACCATGCCGGGACGGCCAACAGGTTCAGCCCGGGGATCACGGTGATCAGCAGCACCGGGATCAGCAGCAGGGCGTAATAGCCCAGCTTGCGCAGCGCGGTGCCCGTGGCATGCGCCATCTCCCCCGCCAGGGATCGCGGCGGGGCGCGGGGTTCGTGACCCAGGCCGCAGGCAGTACGATAGGCCAGGGGCCCGGAGAACGGGCTGGCGACGATCGCGGCCAGGGCCACCGCGCTGACGCCGAGGGCGACCAGCAGCGCCACCACAAACAGGGGCCACAGCAGCCAGGCGAGCCAGTCCCAGCCGCCTGGCAGCCAGTTCTCCAGCAGCGCGTCAAACCCCAGACCCGCCGCGAGGATCAGCCCGCCGACCAGCAGGATATTGATCAGCAGCGGCAGGACGACCAGTCCACGCAGGCCGGGTTCGAACACCCGGCCGAGACCCCGAAAGGATGCGAGGAATGCGAACAGCGGGGTGATGCTGGAGCCGGCTGGCGTCAGCGCTTCGCCCCGAACAGGGTCAGGACCAGACCCACCACGGCCAGGACTCCGCCGCCGATCAGGTATAGCCGGGTGTCATCGGTAAACCGCCCGGTAAATTCCCGGTGGAGTTCTTCGCCCAGGCTTTCGGATGCGTTGTAGCCCATGACCAGCAGGATCAGGCCCGCGACCAGCAGGGCGATTCCCAGTATGCGGGTCCAGTGCATGGCGGCTCTCCTTCACAGTGATGTTGTCCCTGGAATGTAGCACTGTTGCCAGGCCGGATGCGGTGCGGATTCGGGAACCAGCTCAGGTGCTGCCCAGGCCGGTCAGGCGCGCGGGTTCCAGGATCTCGATCCAGTAGCCGTCGACATCCTTCACGAATGCGATGTCCTTCAGGCCGCCCTCGTCTGGGCGCTTTACGAATTCCACGCCATTTTCGTCGAGCCAGCGCACGGCCGCGTCCAGGTCGGGCACCGAGAAGCAGATGTGCCCGAAGCCCTGGGGCTGCGCATTGCCGTCGTGATACTGGAAGTCCGGATCCTTCTCGGTGCCGTAGTTGTAGGTCAACTCCAGGATGCCGCGCTGGCTGAACAGCCAGCGGGTGGCCTCGCCTGCATCCTTCGGTGGCCCGGGCTCGTCCGTGTCGAGGTGCGCCAGGAAATACAGTGTGAACTCGAACTCGGGGAAGTCGAGGGTCTTCACGAGCTGCATGCCGAATACGCGTCGGTAGAAATCCAGCGCGGCCTCCGGGTCCTTCACGCGCAGCATGCTGTGGTTGAAGCGGAAGCCTGCGGTCGGGTCGTCGCTCATGGTCGGGTCCTTGGGTGCCAATGCGAGTGCGTGCGTTAGTCAGTGTTTCCTTGATTCGTGTTTCCCCAAGGAGACTGGAACACGCATCCGAGGGTTCCCGCCAATGTACCGCGGGTACCGGCGATGGCGCGATACGGAGGGGTTTCCTTACTCCTGTCGAGGATACAGGTCTGGACTATATTCAAGTTTTATGATCCGCGGCCGCTGAAGCTCCTGTGGCGGCGTGGACGGGGTCGGGGATTCCCGTGATGAGCGGCCGGGAAAGGGACAAAAACGATGTTCGACAATATTCGAATTGGTGTCCGCCTGATGGTGGGCATCGTCAGTGTGGTGGTCCTGGCCGTGGTGCTGACCCTGGTCGTGGTGATGAACAGCCTGGGGACCATGGCGGACCGCGCAGAGCAGCGCGAGCTCAATGATCTGGCCGCCCAGTTGCTGGGGCGCCTGGATCAGGAAGCGGCGCGCGCGACCGCGATGGCGGAGAGCGTGGCCGGTATTCCGGATGTGCAGGCGGCGCTGGCCGCGCGCGACCGCGATCGCCTGGCCGAGCTGACGGTGTCCAGCTTCGATCGTCTGCGCGACGCGTACGCGGT
>SKNJ01000177.1 GCA_007120575.1 Thioalkalivibrio sp. | reverse complement strand
TTGCGGGTGCTTTCCAGCTCCTCGGTCCGTGCATGCACCATCTCTTCAAGCATGGATTTCTGGTCGTGGAGCAGCCGGTGGGCGCGCTGCGCATCGAGCAGGTTGCGTACCCGCATCAGCAGTTCGCTGCGATCGAAGGGCTTGGTCACATAGTCGCGCGCGCCGGCCTCCAGCGCGCGGATCAGGTCCTCGCGGCCGTGCTGCGCGGTGAGGATCAGCACCGGGGGGCCGAGCGGGTCGTTCAGCGCCTTCAGTTGCGCGAGGACCTGAAAGCCGTCGAGATGCGGCATGTTCAGGTCCAGCAGGATGACGTCCGGGCGTCCGGCCTGATAGCGGGTCAGCACCTCGCGTGGGTCGCGCAGCAGTTCGACCCGGGTGTAGCCGGCGCCGCGCAGCATGTAGTCCAGCAGCTTCAGGTTGGATGGCTCGTCGTCTACCACCAGGATCTGTTCCTGGTGGTCGGGCGTGTCGTTCTCGTTCATGTCTTCTGCTTCGGCTCGGCCAGATGGCGTTCCAGCAATTCGAGGAACGCACCGATCTGGATGGGTTTGGTGACGTAGTCGGCAAAGCCCGCCGAACGGCCCATCTCGAGGTCGCGCGGCATCGCGTTGGCGCTGACCGCGATGACCGGGATCTCGCGGGTGGTCGCATCGGCGCGCAGCGCGCGCAGGGCCTCGACGCCGTCGATGCCCGGCAGGTGGAGATCCATCAGGATCAGGTCGGGTCGGTGGGTGCGGGCGAGCTCGAGGCCGGTCTCGCCATCGGGGGCCTGCAGCAGGTGGAAGCCCGGCCGGGTTTCGAGGATGCGCTGGACCAGACGCAGATTGGCAGGGTTGTCTTCCACATACAGCACCCTTTGTTGCACCGTCGTGGCTGTTGATTCCAGCGCCGAGTCGGCGGGGCCGGGGTCTGGCGCTTCTGGCGCGATGTCGGCCAGGGGCAGTTCGAACCAGAAGCATGAACCGTCGCCGGGCACGCTTTCCACGCCAATCCGTCCACCCATCGCCTCGACCAGACGCCGGGTCAGCGCCAGGCCGATGCCGGACCCCTCGGCGTTGTCGGCGCTGGCCTCCAGGCGTTCGAACGGGAGAAACACCCGCGGGATGTCGTCGGCGGCGATCCCCGGGCCGGTGTCGTGCACCCGCACGGCCAGTGCATGCCCGCCGGCTGCCGCACAGTCGATCCGTACCGTGCCGCCCTGACGGTTGTACTTGGCGGCGTTGGTCAGCAGGTTGGTGAGTATCTGGCGCAGGCGCAGGGGGTCGGCATGTACGGGTCCCGCAGCATTCAGGTCCACCTGCGTCGCCAGATCGCGTTCGTTCAGAACTGCTTGCAGCTGCACCAGACAGGTTTGCACCAGGGGTTCGAGTTCCATCGGCTCCGGGCGCACCTCCAGCCGACCGCTCTCGATGCGTGCGAGATCCAGGACCTCGTTAACCAGTGCGAGCAGGTGTTTTCCGGCGGAATGAATCTCCTCGATCTCGTCGCGCTGGGTCGGCGATGGCGGTTCTCGCGGGTCCTGCGCCAGCAACTCGCTGAAACCCAGAATCGCGTTCAGTGGGGTGCGCAGTTCGTGGCTCATGCGTGACAGGAATTCCGACTTGGCGGCACTGGCCTGTTCCGCCAGGTCGCGCGAGCGGACCAGTGCGCCCTCCAGTTCCTTGCGCCAGGTGATGTCGCGGGCGAAGGCGTAGAACATCGGCTGGTGGTCGAAGTCGACCCGGGTGACGCTGACTTCGACATCGATCACGCGGCCGTCGCGCCGCCGATGGCGGGTATCGAAGCGGTCGTGACCCCGGGTGCCCACGCGCTCCATATGCGCGGCGATTTCGTCCGGGGTTTCGCTGGCCTCGATGTCGACCAGGCTCATCTCCAGCAGCTCCGCCGCGTGGTAGCCCAGCATATGGCAGAACGCGGGATTCACGGCACGGATCGCGCCGTCGGTATCGATCGCGAAAAAGCCTTCCGGCGTGCTTTGCAGGATCGCCTGGTTGCGCCGGTTTTCGCGTTCCAGCTCGCGGGTGCGCGCCGCGACCTCGGCCTCCAGCGACTGGTTGAGCCGTTGCAGTTCCCGCTCGTTGCGCCGCAGCGTCTCGCGGGCGGCCACGCGCTCGCGGATATCGCGGACGATGGCCACGAATCGCGCGGCCTCGCCATCGGGTGCGATGCGCTGCAGAAAGACCTCCACCGGGATGGTGTCGCCGTCGCTGTGCTGGTGCACGGTCTCGAAAGTCAGCGAGGTCTGCTGCCCCTGCTGCAGGGGCTCGATCAGCTCGCGGAAACGCGCCTCCGGGTAGTCCGGTTTCAGGTCGTAGGGGTGCATGCCATGCAGCTGGTCGGCATCCAGGCCGACATGGTCGCAGGCGCCGTGGTTGGCGTAGAAGATCCGCAGATCATCCGCATCGAACATGAACACGCTGTCCAGAGCCAGGTCCAGCGTGGTCTTGAAGCGCTCCAGATGCGCGTCGCGTTCGCGCAGTGCGGCCTCCATCTGCTGGCGCTCGGTGACGTTCAGCAGGGTCAGCACCAGTCCGGTGACCCGGCCTTCCGTGTCGAGGGTCGGGATCAGGCTCCAGTCCCAGTAGGAGAATCCGCGTTCCGGGTTGCACGCGTACTCGAAGGGCCGTGCCAGGGCATGGTAGGGGCGACCGGTGCGCGCGACTTCGCGGAAGATGGCCTCGTTTTCGGCATCCGGGTAGAAATCGAAATGGTTGCGCCCGATAAGGTCGTCCGGCTGGCGACCGTCCGCCTGCGCATAGGCGCGGTTGACCATCAGGAAGTTCATGTCCGGGTCGAGGTAGGCCACCAGCAGGTCGGTGAATTCGAACACCGCGCCCAGGAGCTGGTTGGCGCGGGTCAGGTCCAGTTCGTGGGCCTTCTGCACGCTGACGTCGGTGAAGACGCACGCGATTGCGACGGCCGCGCCCTGCGCATCGCGCAGGGCGAAGATGTTGCGCAGGGTCTGTCGGGGCAGGCCGCCACCGCTGGTGACGACGAACTCGCCGTCCCAGGTCCCCTCCGCAAGGACTTGCGGAAGGACCTCGGCCCGCAGGCGCGTGGCCTCGTACTGCGGCAGGAAGTCGTCCAGAGTCCAGCCCTCGATCGCGGTGTCGGGGGTGATCCCGATCAGTTCGCGCAGGGCATCGTTGGCGTACAGCAGGCGCCGGTCGGACGGCGTGGCGATGCCTACCGGATGGCTGGTGCGCGCCGCGAGTTGGCGAAACCAGCCGGACTCGAGGTCAGGCGCATTCATGTGTCCGTGTCCATCCCGGATGTGCTCCCGCGGAACCCGGAACCCGGGTCAAGCTACAGGCTGCCGCGCGGCCGGTCCGGATGCAAATACGGCGGGTCGCGCAGGCAGCCATTATCCGGTTTCCGTGCGGCGGGTGCGGGCGAGTGTCGGGTGGCCCTGGCCGGGCCCCGACGCGCACGGCAATTCGATCCGGAACCGGCTGCCCCGACCCGGTTCGCTCTCGACGTCGATCCGGCCGTCCATCATCTCGACCAGACGGAGGGTGATGGTCAGCCCGATGCCGGTCCCCTCGATGCCGGAATGATCCGCGTCGAGGCGCTCGAAGGGCCTGAACAATTGTTCGAGGCGCTCGGAGGCGATCCCCGGGCCGGTGTCGCTGACGCTGATGCGTACCTTCGAGTGGGCCACCTCCGCACCGAGCCGGACCTCGCCACCAGCGTGGTTGTACTTGACCGCGTTGGAGACCAGATTGAGCAGGGCCTGTTTCAGGCGCATGCGGTCGGCACGGACCTCAAGGTCTTCGGTAATGTGGTTGTGCAGGGTGATCCCGCGCTGCTGCGCCTGGGCGGAGACCAGGCCCATGCACTCCGTGGCCACCGGCGCGATCGCGACCTCGCCGATGTCGAGTTCGATGCGGCCCGATTCCACCCGCGCGAGATCCAGAACCTCGTTGATCAGTTCCAGCAGGTGCTGACCGGCACGCAGGATCTCGCCAACGTGTCCACGCTGTTCCGGCCCGAGGGTGGAGTCGTAGTCCAGCAGCTGACCGAAGCCCAGGATCGCGTTCATCGGGGTACGCAGTTCGTGGCTCATGCTGGACAGGAATGCCGATTTGGCTCGGCTGGCGCGGTTGGCCTCGTCGCGTGCCCGAATCAGCGCCTCTTTCGCCTCGATCTGCTCGGTGACGTCCTGCACCGTACCCAGTAGTCGTATGCGATTGCCGTGGGCGTCGGTCTGGGTGCGTGCGAGGGTGTGGACATGTCGTATGCTCCCGTCCGGATGCACGAGCCGGTGGGTGATGTCCTGAATACCTGTGCGTGCGACCTGTTTTTCGCTCTCGAGTACACGGGCCAGATCGTCCGGGTGGATCGCGGAATAGGCCAGTTCGAGGGAGGGTTCCACCGTTCCGGGTTCGTAACCGAAAACGCGGTAGGCCTCGTCCGACCAGGCGATTGTCCGGTTGCGAAAATCCAGTGCCCAGCTGCCGACATGCGCGAGGGACTGGGCCTCGCGTAGTTCGCGTTCGCGTTCGGCCAGTACCAGTTCGGTGCGCTTGCGCTCGTCGATATCCAGGGCCACGCCGAGCATCTGCACCGGGTGCCCCTGGTCGTCGCGAACCACCGCACCGCGTTCCTGCAGCCAGCGCACCTGGCCGTCCGGCCAGACCACCCGGTGCTCGACGGCGTAGGGGGCGTCCTGCTCCACACTGGCGTTTACAGCGTCGGCGACCATGGTGCGGTCGTCCGGGTGGATGCGTCCCAGGAGTTCGTCGAAGGAGATGCAGCGCTGACCCTCCGGGTAGCCGAACAGCGGCCCGACGCGCTCGGTCCACAGGATCTCGCCGGTTTCGATATCCGCCTCCCAGGATCCGATATTGGCGTAGAGCTGGCTGCGGCGCAGGCGCTGTTCGCTCAGTTCCAGCGCATGTGTGGTCCGGATACGTTCGGTCACGTCGTCGATGATGCCGATGTAATGCGTCAGCTGGCCGTCGTGGCCAGGGTCGTGCACGGGCGACAGGCGCAGCTCGTTCCAGAACAGCTCACCGTCCTTGCGGTAGTTGCGCACCAGCACATGGGCCGAACGCTCCTCGCGAATCGCCCGGCCAACCTCGCGCAGCCCCGGCTGGTCGACGTCGTCGCGTTGCAGGAAGCGGCAGTTGTGTCCCGACGAGTCCTCGATCGGGTAGCCGGTGATGCGTTCGAAGCTCTGATTGGCATAGATGATCGGCATGTCCGGCGCGGTGGCATCCACGATCAGGATCCCGCTGGGGGCCGATTCGAGTGCCTCGTTGCGCAGCCGCAGCTCCATCTCGCGTTGTTGCAGGTCCGCTTCCGACTGGTGGCGGGTCAGGGTATTCGAGAGCATCTGCGCGAGTACGCGCAGCCCGGCGATCTCGTCGCCGCGCCAGGCGCGGGACTGCGTGACTGCGTCGAACCCGAGGAAGCCGATGGTCCTGCTGTGCCGCTGCAGCGGGATCAACAGCATCGAGCGGATATCCTGGCTGCGCAGGAAGTCCCGCTCGGTGGCGTCGGGAATCTTCTCGATATCCGGCAGCACGACCTCGGTGCGTTGTTCGAGGCGCGGGGTGCTCCAGCCCATCCAGTCCAGCGGCAGGTCCTGGATGCGCTCGCGCTGGGCCTCGATGCCCGGTGCGCACCACTCGTAGGTGTTGGTCATGGTGCGCCGGTCGAGGTCGTACAGGAACAGGTAGGCGCGGTCGGCGTCCATGTGCCGGCCAATGGTCTTCAGTGCGCGCTGGAACGCCGTGTCGGCGTCCGCGGTGCGGACCCCGAGGAAGCCGGTCGCAACCCGGGTAATGGTCTGCTGCATCGCATGCCGCCGGCGCAGCTCGGTCGCGGCCGCCTTGACGTGGGTGATCTCGGTGCGGATCGACACGTACTGATACGGCAGGCCCTGGTCATCCAGGAACGGGGTGATGGTGGATTCCACCCAGTACAGCGAGCCGTCCTTGCGCCGGTTGCAGATCTCGCCCTGCCAGACCTCGCCGCGCGAGATCGTCTCCCACAGGTGGCGATAGAACTCGGGGGGGTGTTCACCCGACTTCACGATGCGATGGTTCTGCCCCAGCAGCTCGTGGCGGCTGTAGCCACTGGCGATGCAGAAGTGATCGTTGACCTCGATGATCCGGCCGCTGGCATCGGCGACGCTGACAATCGCGTGGTGGTCGAGGGCGTGGTGTTCGCGCTGGCGCTCGTACAGGACCCGTTGCAGGCGTTGGTGCTGGCGGTTGTCGCGGCGCGCCTGTTCGGCCAGATCGGCAATACTGATGGCAAGCGGGCCCGGGGCATCGGATGGGGGCAGACATTCCACGCCCGGGAGATTGATCGCGAGGCTCCCTGCCTCCGCTGGTTGCTGCGGCGCCAGGCAGACGATCGGCAGCGTGCCCCGTTCGTCGCGCTGGTGCAGCACCGCGGTCAATTCAGGCCCTTCGGTGGCGGCCAGGTGCTGGCCCAGTACCATCACATCCGGTCGGAACGGGTCCAGGGTGTCCAGCAGGCGGTCGGGCTGGTTCAGGATCCGGACTTCCATTCCCGCCGCGCGTAGCAGGCTTGCATGGCTATCCAGGTGTGGCGTGCCCCGTTCCACCATCAGCACGCGGTAGGGCCGAGCGGGTTGACGGCCGGTCAGTGGCCCCAGAACTTCGCGCAGCCGGGCCGAATCGACTGGCTTCGGGAGGTAGCGGTGTGCGCCAAGTCGCCGTGCCCGGAGGCGCTGGGTCAGATCATCGCGCGCCGAGGTGATGACCATCGGTACATGGCCCCTGCGTCCCAGCGAGAACTCCTCGATCAGGTCCTCGGCGCCGCTGCCCAGGGAGTCGATGTCCAGGATCAGTGCACGGGGCATCTCCGCTTCCGGGCCCTCGAGGTGCTCGCGCAGCCCATCCAGGCCGGGCACCGCGATTGTTGCGTAGCCGGCGTCCTCGAGGACTGCGGCGAGCCGCTCGCGCAATTCGGCATTGGCATCGGCATCGACGATCACGACGCGAGCGCGCTCGTCTCGGGGCGGGGTCGACGATACGCTTTCGTCCGAAAAATCGGGTTCCGCCGCCATGCGCCCCGCCTGGTCCAGCTCCTCCTTTGCCTGCTGCAGGGCCTGCCAGACCAGGGGTTCCGGCGGGGCCTCGTCCAGCAGCGCGATCACTTGTTGTTCCATCCGGTGCGCGGCATGGGCAACCCCTGGCAGCGACAGGTCGCGAGCCGCCACGTTCATTTCGTGGATCAGGCGGTAGAGGATTTCGAGGTCGACCGCCGCCCAGGCGGCCGGGTCCAGGCGCCGGAACTGGGTATGGATCGCCTGCAGACGTCGCTCGATCTGGTCCAGCGAACGGGGTGGCGGGGCGGAACTGAAATGCGAATCGCTCATGCGCTGGCTTGGTTGCCCTTCGTGGCCCGTTCCCCGGGAGGAACATTCAGCGGGGTCCGATGCCGGCATGCGGACCCCGCGGGGGAGCGCTTCGGCCGCTCGCGGAAAACACGCTTCAATAATGATACTAACGCAAAGGGCATTCAATGCGGCGAGTCGGGTGATGCCCGGCGTTTCGCGGACGCGGACGCGGATGGGTCGGGTTGCGGTCCTGAATGGGGTACCCGACCAGCGCTCTCCCCGCGCACCTCGTTCGTTGCGCCATACCCCGGGGGCCAAGTGGCCTCGCGTGGACTGCACAGGCTTGTCCGGCTGGCACGCCCATGGCGCAATGGGAGCCTCGGGCGCACCATGACCCGCGCGTATTCCCCCATTCAATTCGCCGGAGGCAGCCATGCAGCAACACACGAGTCGAGTGGCGTGGCCACGTTATGCCGCGAGCCAGAGGGTGTTGCACTGGCTGGTGGCGGTGCTGGTACTGGGTGCGCTGGCCCTGGGTGGGACGATTGGCTGGTTTGGCCTTGAAGGCTTGCAGACGCGCTTCGGCGAGGGCCCAACGAACACCAT
>SKNJ01000102.1 GCA_007120575.1 Thioalkalivibrio sp. | reverse complement strand
GGATCAGCACCAGGGTGATCAGGGTAGACGAGAGCAGCCCGCCGATCACGACCCGGGCCATCGGGGCCTGGGCCTCGCCGCCGTCGCCCATGCCGATGGCCAGCGGCGACAGCGCGAGAATGGTGGTCAGCGTGGTCATCAGGATCGGGCGCAGGCGCTCGCCGGCAGCGGCGACGATGGCTGCCTGCAATTCCATGCGGTCTTCGCGGTGGCGCCGCGCCATGCGGTCCACCAGCAGGATCGCGTTGTTCACCACGATCCCGACCAGCAACAGGATGCCGATCAGCGACTGCACGTTGAGGGTGGTGTCGGTGATCAGGAGTGCGCCGGTCACGCCGATGATTGCCAGCGGGATGGAGAACATCACGATCAGTGGATCACGCAGTGATTCGTACAGGCTGGCCATCACCATGTAGACCAGCAGGGTGGCCAGCAGCGTACCCAGCAGCAATTCGGAGAATGCGGCTTCCTGTTCCTCGATGTCTCCGGTGACCGAGAAATCGATCTCCTCCGGCAACGGGATACTGGCGAGCGCATCGCGCACGTCCGCTGCCACCTCGCCCAGGGAGCGGTCGCCGATATTCACGAACAGGGTGCTGATGCGTGCCTGCTCGCGGCGCTGGATGCTGTCCGGACCGATCGCGGTATCGAAGGAAACCAGGCTGCGCAGGGCCACACGTTCGCCGTTCTCGCTGCGCACGGTCAGATTGAGCAGGTCGTCCAGCGAGCTGCGGTCTGCGTCGCGCAGCTGGACCCAGATGCGCGTCTCGTCGCCGCCGGCGCGCAGCTGACCGGCGCCGGAGCCGCCCAGGGCCGTCTCCAGGGTCTGGGCGATGGTGCGCACGTTCACGCCCAGGTCGGCGGCGCGGTCGCGGTGGATGCGGGTGGCGAATTCCGGCTGACCCCCGTCGGAGCCGACGCGGGTGTCGGTGATGCCGGGGATATCGGCCAAGGCCGCTTCGAAGCGTTCAATGACGGCGTTCATGGTGTCCAGTTCGAAGCCCCGCACCTCGATGGACAGGCTCTCCTCGTCGGCACCACGGCCAAACCCGCGGAAAAAGATGCCGCTGGAGGCGCGCACGCGGATCTCGACCCCGGGCGGGCTGCCGAGCGCGTCGCGCAGAGCGACCGCAATCGCGTCGGAGGAGCGACTGCGGCGGTCGCGCGAGCCGACCATTACACGCATGTTCCCGGAGGCGGGCGACGAGGCGCGGAACGCTGAAGCGCCGGAGCTGGAGACCAGGTTCTCCAGCTCCGGAACCTCCTGGCGCACGATCGTTTCCAGTCCGGCCATGGTCGCGTACAGCTCGTTCAGGGGCGTGCCGGGCTCCATTGCGACATGCACGCGTATCTGGCCCTCGTCGGTCGCGGGCAGGAATTCGCTGCCGACGCCCCGCAGGCCAACCAGTGCAATCATCATCAGCAGGAGGCTGACGCCGATGACCATCCACGGCTGAGTCAGGGTGCGCCGCAGCAACCCTTGGTAGCGATGTTCCATGCGCGCGAGGGCGCTGTTGTTGTGCTTCGGCATCGGGGCACGGGCCATCAGCATCGGCACCAGCGTGAGGGCGACGATCAGCGAGGCGGCCAGGGCAAAGGCGACGACCGCGGCCAGCGGCTTGAACAACTGCCCGGCCATTTCCTCGGCGAAGAACAGCGGCAGGAAGATCGCCACCGTGGTCAGGGTGCTGGCGACGATGGCGGGTGCGACGCGCCCGGTGCCACTGATGGCGGCCTCCGCGGCGGTCTGCTCGGCATGTTCCTCGCGCCTTCGGGCGATGCTCTCGATCACCACGATGGCGTTGTCCACCATCAGACCCACCCCCAGCGCGATCCCGCCCATGGTCATCAGGTTCAGCGAGTACCCGCCGAAGTACACCAGGCCGAAGGTCGAGATCACGGCGAGCGGGATCGCGGTGGCAGCCACCAGGGTGTAGCGGATGTTGCGCAGGAACACGAGCAGTACCAGCACGGCCAGTGCACTGCCATAGAGGATCGACCGACCGACGTTGGTGATGGAGTTGCGGATGAACCCGGCCTCGTCGGTGACCGCGCGGATGTCGATCTGCGGGAAGTCGCGGTTCAGGCGCACCAGTTCGGCATGCACCGCCTCGGAGACCTCCACCGTGTTGGCGTCCGCCAGCTTGCGCAGCGAGGCCTGGACGCCTTCCTCGGCATTGACCCGAAAACGCCGGGTAATGCGCTGGTGGGTGTCGCGCACGTCCGCCACCTGGTGCAGACGGGTAACGCCTTCGTCGCTGCGCTGCACCACCGTATTGCGAACCTCCTCCACTGAGCGGAATTCGGCCGGGGTGCGCAGGCGGTATTCGCGCCGCCCGTCCAGGATCGGGCCGCCGGGGGTGATGACGTTGGCGTCGCGGATGCGGTTGCGCAGGTCATCCAGACCCAGATCGATGGCCTGCAGGCGGTCGGGGTCCACCTCGATGCGGATCTCGCGCTCCAGTCCACCCCAGACGTCCACGGCCGCAACGCCCGGAATGCGTTCCAGACGCGGGGCGATGCGATTGTCGATCAGGGTTCGCAGGTGAATCGGGTCCAGTGCCGAGCCGATCCCGATGCGCATGATCGGCGAGCTCTGGGTGTCGAACTGCCGCACCAGTGGGCGGTCGGCATCGTCCGGAAGGCGGTCCTCGATGCGCGCCAGACGGTCGCGCAGGTCATCCACCGCCTGACGGATGTTGGTCCCCCAGGCAAAGTTGACGCGGACGTTGCTGTTGCCCTCGGCAGAGGTGGAGCGGATCTCCTGGGCGCCGGTGATGGCGGCCGCGGCCTGTTCCACCGGGCGCGTGACAAGTTGTTCGACCTCCTCGGCCCCGGCATTAGGGTAGGAGGTCATCACCGTGACCACGGGATAGGTGATGTCGGGCAAGAGATCTACTGGCAGGCGGGTCAGCGCGGTCAGGCCCAGGATCACTACGATCAGGGCCACCATGCTGGTCAGCACGGGACGCTGTACGGTCAGACGGGCCGGATTCACGGGGTGTCCGATCCGCTTGTGTCGGGGCCGAAGTCCGCACCCGGCACGTTGTACGGATCGGTCAGCCGCAGCGGGGTACCATCCGCGAGCAGATGCTGGCCGAGGATCACGACCTCGGCCCTCGGCGGCAGATCGGGTTCCAGCAGTTCGATCCAGTTGCCGTCACGAACGCCGATGACAGCCTGGTGGCGCCGGGCTCGTGGGCGCTCCCCGCTGCGGTCCACGCTGAACAGGGTGGGGCCCGTCTCGCGCTGAATGATCGCGTCACGCGGGATGGCGCGGGCAGCGTCGCGCTGCCCCAGCGTGATGGCAGCCTCGACGAACATACCCGGGCGCAGCTGGTTGCGTTCGTTGGGGATCTCCACCTCGACCCGTGCCTGACGCGAGCCGGGGCGAAACTCCGGGGCAATACGGGCGATGGTGCCGGCAAAGCCGGCGTCCGGGTAGGCGGCGGTGTAGACGCGGGCCGCCTGGCCGGGCGACAGCCGGCCGTAGTCGGCCTCGGTGACCGCCAGGATAGCGCGCACCGGCTGTAGCCGGACCAGGGCCAGGGCAGTCTCGCTGGCGCTGATGACCGCGCCGGGATCGACGTGGCGCTCCGCGACCCAGCGGGTGCTGTCGTCCGTGCCCGCGGCGATGCGGGTGTAGCTCAACTGGATCTCGCGGGTACGCAGCGCAGAGCGGCGCTGGCGGATCTGGGATTCGGCCAGGGCGACGCGGGTCTGTGCCAGCGCCACTTCGGTTTCCGCGCCCTCGAGCTCCGAGCGCGAGGCGATGCCCTGGTCGCGCAGCTCGCGGGTGCGCTGCAGTTCGCGCCGGGTTGCATCGCGGCTGGCCAGGGCCTCGGCCAGGCTGGCCTCGGCCACTTCCAGTTCCGCCGCGGCCTGTGCCACGTCCTGCTCAAACTCCTCGGTGTCCAGTTGCAACAGGGGATCGCCGGATTCCACGCGGTCGCCCAGGTTCACGAAGACCTTTGCCACACGCCCGCCCACGCGGGGGGTGATCTCGATCCGGTCGGCCCCCTCGATGCTGCCGGTGAAGCGCCGGCGTTCAACCAGGTCGCGTTCCTCGATGCGGGCAACGGCGACCGCGACCGGGCGCGTCTCGCCACCGCCAAGTCGAGCGGACGGCGCGGTTTCGTTTTCCGGGCCCAGCAGCATCCAGGCGAGGATGCCCCCGGCCAGGAGAAACAGGATCGTGGTGATCAGGGTTGCCGGGCGGAGCATGGGGGTGGATTCCTTCGGAGGGATTAGGGAAACACCGATTAATGTTTGCCCAGTGTGATGACCGCCGCTGAACCCGGTCTGAATCCGGGCCCGACCGGGAAGACACTCGTCGCTCCGGTTCGGGGCGCGGTCCTTGCACCCTGATTGGCACTTGCCTGGCGGCGGGGCCTGTGACCTTGGTCCACCGGGGGCCACCGGAATTCCCGCACTGACGCCGAAATGGAGTCAGGGTGGCGCCGCACGGGCTGGCTCAGCGAGGGCGTTTCTCCAGGATGGTCTGCATTCGGGCCAGGCGTTCCTGCAGGGCGACGGTTTCCTGATGCAGCGCCTGGATTTCACTATGCAGGGCCTGGTTTTCTTCGTGAACACTGTCGTGGATCATCTGCTGTTCGATCTCCATGGCGCGGTCGTGCATGCGCTGCATGGCGTCGACAATGATCGCGATGAACAGGTTCAGCACGGTGAATGTGGCGATCAGGATGAACGGTACGAAGAATGCCCAGGCCCAGGGGTGTTCCTCCATGACCGGTCGGCCGATCCCCATTGACCAGCTCTCCAGGGTCATGATCTGGAACAGGGTAAACATCGAGGCACCGAGCGTTCCGAACCATTCCGGATGTGATTCCCGGAACAGGCCGGTGGCGATGATCGCGAAGACATAGAAGATCAGCAGCAGCAGGCCGATGATCGAGATGATGCCGGGGATCGCGCGCAACAGTGCCTCGACGATGAATCGCAGCTTGGGCACCATCGAGACCAGGCGCAGCAGACGCAGAACGCGCAATACCGAAAAGGGCCCGGCGGCTGGAATCAGGGCGATGCCGACCACGAAGAAGTCGAACACGTTCCAGGGGTTGCGCCAGAACCGCAGGCGGTAGACGAACAGCTTGGTCAGGACCTCGGCGGTGAAGATCGACAGGATGATCACGTCGGCGCTGACGATCACCGGGCCCATCCAGGCCATCACCGTGTCCGAGGTCTCCAGACCCAGGGTCACGGCATTCAGCAGGATCAGCGCGATAATGAAACGCTGGGTGCGTTGTGCCTCGATGAAGCGCTCGAGGCGGGCGCGCAGGTTCGGGGTGTCACTCATGGGGTTCGCAATTGGATCGGGCCGGGGCGCGCAAGATTAGGCGAAACCCCGGGCACCGGCAATTGTCGGTCAATCGGAGTGGTGCGCCAGCCGAAATGCACGCATTCTGTTTCCCTCGGCAGGCCGGGAGGGGCTAGACCATGTGGGATGAGCGGTACAACACTGACGAGTTTGTTTACGGCGAGGAACCCAACGAGTTCCTGCGTGATGCCATCGCCGGGGTGCCGGCGGGGCGTGCGCTGTGTCTCGCCGAAGGTGAGGGTCGCAATGCGGTATTCCTGGCCGAGCAGGGATTCGACGTGCTGGCAGTGGACAATTCCGCAGTGGGGTTGCAGAAGGCCGCGCGTCTGGCCGAGGCGCGCGCGGTGCGGATCGAGACGCTGGTCGCCGACCTCGCGGACTATACGATCGAGGCCGGGACATGGGATCTGATCGTGTCGATCTTCTGCCACCTGCCGGCCGAGATCCGCCAGCGGCTGCACCGCGAGGTGGTCGCGGGGCTGCGCCCCGGTGGGGTGTTCATCCTGGAGGCCTATACCCCGGCGCAGCTGGAGCTGGCAACCGGAGGGCCGCCAACCGAGGCCCTGATGATGCGCCTGGACGAGTTGACCACCGAACTCGATGGCCTCGAGTTCGAGCACGCCACCGAGCGCGAGCGGGATGTGGTCGAAGGGCGCCTGCATACCGGGCGCGGAGCAGTGGTCCAGATCCTGGCGCATCGGCCGGTGGACGAGTGGTGAGGTCCATGTGGGCCTGCTGTGTCGGAGGTGGCGCGTGAGTTACCCGGGGGAGGCACCCGGGGGGGGCGTCCTGGTGATGCAGGATGTGCGCTTTGCCTACCCGGAGGCGGCCACTGGCGACGCCCCGGTGTTGCGTGGCGTGGATCTGAAGCTTGCCGCCGGGGAACGTGTGGCGATCGTTGGGGAGAGTGGTAGCGGCAAGTCGACCCTGCTGCATCTGGCGGCCGGTCTGGAATCGCCGGATTCCGGCCGGGTGTGGCTGGAAGGGAGGGATCTTGGGCGGCTGGACGAGGTCGCGCGCACCCGGTTGCGGCGCGCCCGGGTCGGGATTGTATTCCAGTCGTTCCACCTGATCCCGACGCTGACCGCGCTGGAGAATGTGGCCCTGCCGCTGGAGTTGGCCACCGACCTGGGACTGGCCGAGCGAACACGCCGGGCGCACGAATGGCTGGCCGCGGCAGGCCTGGCGGACAAGGCTGGACGCGACCCGGAGCAGCTCTCCGGGGGCGAACAGCAGCGCGTGGCGCTGGCGCGCGCGCTGGTGCATGGCCCCGCATTGATCCTCGCGGACGAACCCACCGGCAACCTGGACTCGCAAACCGGCGAGGCGGTCTTCGAGCTTTTGCTCGAGCAGGTGCGGGCGACTGGCTGCGCCCTGCTGCTGGTGACTCACAGCGCCGAACTGGCCGGGCGCCTGGACCGGGTCCTGACCATGCGTGACGGCTGCCTGGGTTTTCCGGACATGGGGGTGCCCGGCGCGTGACGGCCCTGGTGTTGCGTGCCTGGTTCCGGGATTGGCGACGTCGGCCCCTGCAGCGTCTGCTGGCCCTGCTGGGGGTCACCATCGGCATTACCGTGGTGCTGGCGGTGGATCTGGCCAACCAGTCGGCCCAGCGGGCCTTCGATCGCTCGATGGACGAGGTGGCCGGGGCCGCGACCCACCAGGTACTGGGGCCGGCCGCGGGCTTCGACGAGGGCCACTATCGCGCGTTGCGCCTGGCGGGGTGGCGGGAGACTGCGCCGGTGGTCGAAGGCTCGGCGCGCCTGCCCGATGGCGCCACGGTGTACCTGCTGGGGGTGGATCCGCTGGCGGAGGGGCCGTTCCGGTCAGCCGCGGCGGATATTGGCGATGCACCGGTGCAACGGCTGCTGACCGAGCCGGGCAGTGTGTTGCCGCCGGCGGGCTGGTTGCAGGCCTCGGGTGAACGGCAGGCAGGTGGCGTGACGCTGCGGGCAGCGGGCGGCGAGTACGAGGTCACGCTGCTGGATGCGGCGGCGGAACGTGATCAGGACTCGCCCGGGGGCGATGCCGGCGGTCGGGTCTGGGTCACCGATATTGCCACCGCACAGGTCCTCCTCGGCCGTCTCGGGCGCCTGGATCGCATTGATGTACGCCTGGACGATGCGCGTGTCGATGCCTTCCGTGCGGCGCTGCCGGAATCGCTCGAACTGGTGCCGGTGGAGGCCCGTGATCAGGCCGCGCGCGAGCTGGCCCAGGCGTTCCGCGTGAACCTTGTGGCGATGAGCCTGCTGGCCCTGTTGATCGCGGCGTTCCTGATCTACAACACCCAGACCTTCGCGGTTCTGCGGCGCCGGGAGGTGCTGACCAGCCTGCGCCTGGTGGGGGTGGGGCGGCGTTCGGTGTTCGCGGTGGTACTGCTGGAGGCCGGGCTGGTCGGGTTGATCGGCACGCTGCTGGGCGCGGTGTTCGGGGTGGCGCTCGCACAGCTGCTGGTGGCGCAGGTCGCACAGACCGTCACCGATCATTTCTTTGTGGTGGCGGTGACCGGGGTGACCCCGCGTCCGCTGGCGCTGGTGGCCGTGGTGGCGCTTGGCGTGGGGCTCTCGCTGGCGGCGGCACTGGCGCCGGCGCGGGAGGCCGCACGCTCCAGCCGTCC
>SKNJ01000072.1 GCA_007120575.1 Thioalkalivibrio sp. | reverse complement strand
TCCATGGCATCCAGGCTGCGGGCGATGCCCTCCAGCTCTTCGGTGGCCCCGGGGGGTGGCTCCACCACCGCCTCGGACTCCGCATACTCCGGTTCCGCGGGTCCGCCCTCGACCAGGGCGCGCAGGCGCAGTGCGATATCCAGGACCGGGGTATCCGGCCCGGTATCATTGCGCACCTCCTCCACCAGGCCGGGCAGGACGCGGATCGCGTCGTCCACGACCTGGGTGGTCGCGTGATCGGCCTCGCTGCCGGAATCCAGCAAACGGTTCAGGAACGACTCTACCGCCCAGGCAAACTCCCCCAAGCGCAGGGCACCGGCGAGGCGCCCGGAGCCCTTCAGGGTGTGGAAGGAACGCCGAATCACGGCCAGCGAGTCCGGATCCGCGGGATTCTGCTGCCAGCGCGGGAACTGCTCGCCCAGACTCTGGATCTCTTCGTCGGCCTCCTCCAGAAAGATCTCCAGGATCTCCGGATCCACGTCGGGGCCACGGACCTGCTCGGCGAGCACGGCATCATCGAAGCGCAGACTCTCGCCCCGATGCGCGGCGGGTGCCGGGGCCGGTTCCGGCGAACTCGGCGGGCCAGCCTCCTCGGGCTCGCCGGATTCGTCGTGCGCGAGTGGCTCTTCCGCCGCGCCAGGATCCTCGCCGGAGACCGGCAGATCCGGCGTGGCGGCCCCGGATGCGGCGCCGGCCGGCTCGGAGACATCGCGGTCCACGGACGTGACCGGTACAGCCTCGCCCCCCCCGGAAATCGTTCCCAGCCGCTGGAGCGCGGCGACCCCGCGCTCGTGCACGGTACCCAGCTCGCGCCACGGCTGGCCGGAGGATTCCAGCGCCACCTCGATACTGCTGAGAACCTCGGCGAGCGCCTCGATCTCGCCTTCCGCCAGGGTCGAGGCGGTCTGGCCGGAACGTGTCTCGAGATAGCGCAGCAGGGGATTGAGCAGCGCGCGCAGGGCCTCGAATCCGCCCATGGCCATCGCGCCCTCCACACGCGCCAGGGTCGCGCGGGCCTCGTCCAGGGTCCCGCTGGCCGCATCGTCCGCCAGGAACTCCAGCAGCGTGTCGCGCACCCGCCGCACATCCACCAGCGATTCCTTGTAGACAGCCGCGGCCAGCGCGCCATCGAAATCGGCCTGCGGGCTGCTCGTCGTCTGCCGGCGCAACCCCGACTCCAGCAGCGACTCCAGCGCGAGCAGGTGCTGGGCCAGCTCCATGTCACACTGGTCCTGATCCTTGCCACCGCGATCGGGGAGCAGGCACTCCGCCAGGGCGTCGGTGTGCCGTTGTCCTTCCTCGAGTCCCAGCAGACTCAGGGTCGACCCAATGCGTTCGACCTGTTCGCGCAAGGCGCCCAGGTCAGTGTCGTCGCGGCTCGCGGCGCGCATCAGCACGTCCAGACGCTCGCGCACCTCCGCGAGATCGTCTTCCAGTGCCTGGCGCAGGGTCTCGTAGACCGCTCGACCAACCCCGCCACCCTCGTCCCCGGCCTGGAAGTCGTCCAACCCGAAGACCTCGCGCACGGCCCGGGTCTGTTCGCCCCCGGCTTCCACCCGAGCGAGATGGAACAGCAAGGTCTTGATCAGGTCGCCCGGACTGTCGTGTTCCGGCTCGCCGGTCGCGGTGCCATCTTCCACATGCCGCGTCAGCGCAGCGAGGTAGCGTCCCAGTTCGCGATCCAGTCGGCCGGCGAGGCGGCGGATGTCGTCACTCGGCTCCAGCGCGCCCTCGGTCAGGCTCTCGAACAGGGCACCCGCCACCCAGAACAGGCGCCGCATGTCGCCAGCCGGCACCACGGTCTCGACCTCCCGGCTGACGGCCCGCAGACGCGCCGCCGGCGCCTGCGGATCATCCCCGCGCAGAAGCTCGAGCAGGTCCCGCTGGAAACCCCGGCGGGCCCGCTGCAGGGCCTCCAGACGCTCGGGGGGCGACAGGCCCTCGGCGCCGGACCCGACCGCGCCATCGTCGACCTCGCGCAGCTCGGGCATCAGCGTAGCGACATCCATCTGCAGGGTCGCGCCCCGCGCCGCGCGCAGTTCGTTCAACAACGGAACCAGCAGCATCGGCGAGGCAAGCTCGGCATCATCCCCATGCTCAAGATAGTCGGGAAGCTGCAATGCGGCCCGCAGCAAGGCCTCGCTGACCCCGGGATTCGCATCGCCCTCGGAGGCGAGGAGGTCCAGGGCCTGCAACATCTCGTCGCAGATCAGTACCGCCCCACGCACCTGAACCATGACCAGCGTGCCGCGGATCTGGGCAACCCGGGCACGGGCCTCCTCCAGACACTCCTGACAGGACGGGTCGTCGGAGTAACGGCGCAGCGCGTCCTGTACCCCGACAAACAGCTTGTCGAGTTCGTCGCGGACCCAATTCAGTGCGCTGGGTTCCATCAGCCGCGCCCGTCGTCAGACCCGCTGCGCGTCGGGCGTTGCGTCCGCGGAGCCATCGGGTTCCTCCGCGTCGCCCCCGGGCCCGGCCAGAGTGGGCGCCGGGGCCTGGACCTGCGCAGCTTCGGGGATCTTGAAGTCCGCCACCGACGATTGCAGTTGCTGGGACAGCTGTGCCAGATCGCCGATCGCCGCCGCCGTGGATTGCGTCCCCTGGGTCGTTTCGGAGGTGATTTCGCGAATCTGGGCCATGATCGAGGTCACGTTCTCTGCCATTTCCGACTGCTTGCGCGCGGACGACGAGATACCGTCGATCAGGTCGGCCAGATCCGCCGAGACCTGTTCGATTTCGGACAGGGCCTCGCCCGCGGCCTGGGCCAGCTCGGCCCCGGCCACTACGTTGGCGGTACTTTGCTCCATGGAGTTCACCGCCTCGCTGGTATCGGCCTGGATTGCCTTGACCAGGCCCTCCACCTGGCGGGTCGCGCCGGACGAGCGCTCGGCGAGGCGCTGGACTTCGTCCGCCACCACCGCAAAGCCGCGGCCCGCCTCGCCCGCTGCAGATGCCTGGATCGCCGCGTTCAACGCGAGCACGTTGGTCTGCTCGGCGATGTCGTTGATCAACCCGATGATGTCGCCGATCTCCTGGGAGGATTCGCCGAGGCGCTTGATGCGTTTCGCAGTCTCCTGGATCTGTTCGCGGATATCGTCCATCCCCTCGATGGAGCGCCGCACGGTGGCCGCCCCGCGGGAAGCGATCTCTACCGAGTTACGTGCGACCGATGCGGATTCCTCCGCGTCCTGGGCCACCTTGTCGACCGACCGAGTCACCTCGTCGATCGCGTCGTTCGCCTGCTGGATCTCGCGGGCCTGTTCCTCGGACTTCTCGGCCAGCCCCAGCACCTGAGCCCGGGTGTTGGCAGAAGACTCGGACACATCGGCCGACACCGAGTTGATGGTGGCGACCAGGGTGCGCAGGTTCTCGATCGCGTAGTTCATCGAGTCGGCGATCGCCCCTGTGAAGTCCTCGGTCACCGTCGCGTTGACCGTGAGGTCACCATCCGCAAGGTTCATCATTTCGTCGAGCAGACGCAGGATCGCCTGCTGGTTGCGCTCGTTCTGCGCCTCGGTCTCGGCGAGTTCGCGCTTGGTATCGCGGTACAGGAACAGGCCCATCAGGATCAGCAGGACCAGGGCCACGCCCCCGAACACAAACCCGATGACGGCAATGATTCCGGCCGCCTCGGCCTCGCGGGTGATGGCGGTCTCGAGCTCGCCGGTGACCGCCAGCATATCGCTGCTCTGACGTTCAACGCTGGAGGCCGCGGCGTTGACCTCGAACACGCGACTGGAGGTGTCCAGCACCCCTTCCACCGCCTCGCTGAAGGCGATGAACAAGGTCGCAATCTCGTTCAGCATCGCCTGGGTGGGGGCGTCGTCGACCGGCTCCACACCCAGCGGCGCGAAGCCCTCGATCAGGCCGTCCAGTACACGCCCGAACAGGGTCGCATCCCGTTCGAAACGCTCGATCGCCGCGGCCGCCGCGGTACCGCCCTGCAACACCTGACTCAGGCTGTTGGCGATGCGCTGGATCAGCATGGTCTGGCGCGAGGCGACATAGATCTGTTGCGGCGACTGGCCAATCTGCGCCATGCGCCGTACCACATCGTCCGACAACCGGGCCAGCTCCGGGGAAAACGCCGACACCGCATCGGAGAACTCGGTGATCTGCTCGATATCGGTGCGCCCGAGGATGACCGTGTTGATGTCATCGCGATACGCGGACCAGGCGCGCTCCACCTGCCCCAGGTCCTCGTCCAGTGCCTCCGGAATCGGCTGCAGGCCCTCGCCTCCCTCGCGGATGCGCCCGAGATGCGCATCGAACTGGTCACGCAGTTCGGCGATGTCGGCAAACGCCTGTTCGGAACCGGCGGAGGCCTCCAGGGCCCCGGTCGCGAGGCGCTGCGACAACAACCGCAGGTCATTCGCCAGCGCAACGCGATCGCGATACTGGCCCTGTTCGAATTCGTGGAAGGTGAAGGCACCGCCTGTCGCGATCAGGGCCAGCACCAACAGCCCTCCCAGCACCAGATTACGCAAGCGACGACTCGATCCCATAAGGCGTACCCCCTGTTGCAGTCCGGCCGTCTATGTCCCTAGACGGCGGCGGCTGACTGTTCCGTATGCGGCATTCCGGACATGCCCATGCCCGAGAAGCGATTGGTGTCGTTCAGAAGCAGATCCAGATCCAGCACCGGATGCAGCCGGTGGCCCAGATCGAATCCGCCAGAAATGTAGGGTCGCGCGGCCTCCGGCACGGAGACCTCGAGACGACGCTGGGACGGGATGCAGCGCCGCATCCCTTCGACCTGGCTGACCAGCAGCCCGGCCATCCCCTGACCCTGCGGCGCCACCACCACGCGCTGCCCGGCGGCATCCGGGGGCAGCGGCGCTTCCAGCAGCAGTTGTCCCATATCGAAAACCGGCAGGACCAGGCCGCGCAGGTTGCCGACCCCCAGCACCGAAGGGTCCGCCAGTGGCACGTGCGTCAGATGCAGGGGGTCGGTCACCTCGGACAGCGAATCCATATCCACCAGGAACCGAAAGTCCGCCACACGCAGGAGGACCCCGCGCCACCCGGTCCCGATATCCCGCCGCAATTCGCGATTGACGCGCCGACCCTCGCGATCGAAGCTCGCGAGCAGGGCATACGGCGAGGCCAGGTCGACGTTCATTACGGCAGGTATTTACCGATGGTTTCCAGCAGGGATTTTTCCTCCACCGGCTTGGTGATGTAGTCACGCGCACCCTGGCGCATGGCCCAGACCCGGTCGGTGGCCTGGTCCTTGGTGCTGACCACCACCACCGGCACATGCGCGGTCTCGTCCGACTTGGACAGCTCGCGGGTCGCCTGAAAACCATTCAGGCCCGGCATCACCACGTCCATCAGCACCAGATCCGGGACCTGCGCCCTGGCAGCGGCGACGCCTTCCTCGCCACTTTCGGCGGTGGTCACCGAATGCCCGTTCTTCTCGAGCATGGTGCGCAGCACGTGGATCTCGGTGGGCGAGTCGTCAACAATCAGGATACGGGCCATGGTATTCGTCTTCCTTGTTTCGGTTAGGTGCGTCTGCCGGGGCGCCGCTAGCCCGGGGTCCGCGCGTATTCGCGCATCGCGCCCAGCAGGTCGTCGCGGGTGAAGGGCTTGGTGAGATAATCCTCCGAGCCGACCACGCGCCCCTTGGCCTTGTCAAAGACGCTGTCCTTGCTCGACAACATGATGATGGGCGTGGCCCGGAACTGCTTGTTGTTCTTGATCAGGGCACAGGTCTGATAGCCGTCCAGGCGCGGCATCATGACATCGATGAAGATGATGTCCGGGCATGACTCCACCACCTTGGACAGCGCCTCGAAACCGTCCACGGCGGTGATCACTTCGGCCCCGTGCTTCTGCAGCAAGGACTCGGCGGTGCGCCGAATGGTCTTGCTGTCATCGATCACCATGACCTTCAATCCCTGAAACTCGGTGGCCGAGTCCGCTTCAGCAAGCGCGTTAGACACCTTTTCCCCCTGATGCAGTCAGCCCTTCCGAATCTATCGAATCGAACCGCCGCTGACAAACAGTAGTCAGTGATATTGCCACGCATGGCATACTCCCGTGCACATCCCCTCTCGCCAGGAGCATTGGTGCCACACGACATTGCCATCCTGATGGACCCGATCGCCGGGATCAAACCCTGGAAGGACACGACCTTCGCGATGATGCTCGCGGCCCAGGCGCGCGGGCACCGCCTGCATTATCTGGAGCCGGGCGACCTGTGGATCGAGGAGGGCGAGGCCCGGGCCCGTTCGCGCCCGGTCACGGTCCGTGACCAGCACGACGACTTCTTTGCCCTGGGCGAGCCCGGGACCGGCCCGGCCACGCGCTTCGATCTGCTGCTGATGCGCAAGGACCCGCCCTTCGATCTCGAATTCGTCTACAGCACCTACGCCCTGGAACTGGCCGAAGCCGCCGGGGTGCGGGTAGTGAATCGCCCGCACGCGCTGCGCGATGTCAACGAAAAGGCCTTCACCACCCGATTCCCGCAGTGCTGCCCGCCCACCCTGATCACACGCGATCGTGCGCGCATCCGCGCCTTCCTCGAGGCCCAGGGCGAGATCGTCGTGAAGCCGCTGGACAGCATGGGCGGGGCATCGGTGTTTCGCATCCGCCATGACGATCCGAATACCTCGGTGATCCTGGAGGTGATGACCGAGTTCGACCGGCGCACCATCGTCGCGCAGCGCTTCCTGCCGGAATACACTGCCGGCGACAAGCGCATCATCCTGATCGGAGGCACGCCATTCGGTCACGCCCTGGCACGCATCCCGGCCGCCGGCGAGACCCGGGCCAACCTCGCCGCCGGGGGACGTGGCGAGGCGGTCCCGCTGAACGACCGCGACCGCTGGATCTGCGACCAGATCGCCCCGGAGCTGCGCGCCCGGGGCCTCGACTTCGTCGGGATCGACGTAATCGGCGATTACCTGACGGAGATCAACGTCACCAGCCCGACCGGCGTACGCGAACTGGACCAGGCGCTGGGCGCGGACCTCGCCGGACAATTCATCGACCACCTGCTCCACGCACCACTCTAGCCCGGATGTTTCATGGATTCGCGTGATGATCGCGCAGAATATGGGCCGCACAGGGGATTTTCCGAAGAAGTCCCGTATTGGGCGATACGGCCGACCGAGGAAAATTCCCTGTGCGGACAAGAGACCAGCGAGGGCGCGTGCAATGCATGACACATCCTGGCCAGGAGCCTGTCCCCACGCCTTCCGCAAGTCCTGGCAGACAGGTCTGCTGCTCCTCCTGACCGCATGGCTGCTGACCGGCTGCGAGCGGGCACCGGAAACCGAGCAACTGACCTTCTTTGCCTTTGGCACCCTGGTCGAGGTCACACTGTACCCGGCCGGGGCGCACGACCTTGCCGCCCTCGAGACGCGCCTACAGGATGAACTGGAGGTCCTGCATCGCTCGTGGCATGCCTGGGAACCGGGCTCTCTCGGGCGCACCAACCAGCTGCTGGCCCTGCAGGGCGAATTCAGCGCGCCGCCGTCGGTGCTACCACTGATCGAGCGCGGGCGCGAGATGGAGGCGCTTAGCGGCGGCCTGTTCAACCCGGCGCTCGGCAAGCTGATTGCGGCCTGGGGCTTCCACCAGGACGAACCGGCCGGCCCGCCACCCACCCAGGAGACCCTTGATTCCCTGCTGGACAACCCGCCCGGCATGCGCGACATCGAACGCAACGGCGTGCGGCTGCGCGGCACCCACCCTGACCTGCAGCTCGATTTTGGCGGGCTGGCCAAGGGCCTCGCGGTGGCGCGCATCCTCGAGCTGCTCGGCGAACTCGGCGTGGAGGCGGCCATCTTCAATGCCGGCGGCGACCTGATGACCCTGGGGCGCCCCGCCGGCCGCCCCTGGCGGGTGGGGATCCGCGATCCGCGTGGCGGTATGCTCGGCGGAGTCGAGCTCGGCCCGGACGAGGCGCTGTTCACCTCCGGCGACTACGAGCGCGGCTACGAATGGGAGGGCCAGCGCATCCACCACGTGATTGATCCGCGCACCGGCCGCCCCAGCCAGGGAGTGCATGCGGCGACCGTGCTCCATTCCGACCCCGCCCTGGCCGACGC
>SKNJ01000318.1 GCA_007120575.1 Thioalkalivibrio sp. | reverse complement strand
CAGCTTGTCGGCGATCATGGTCAGGGTCCGGGTCGCGCGCACCGCGGTCCCGGTCAGGCACCCGCGGTCGGCATCTACCCCGGATGGCACATCCGCCGCCAGCACTGGCAACCCGGCGCCATTCAGGCGTTCGATCACCTCGCCATAGACATCGGTCAGCGGGCGTGCCAGCCCGATCCCGAACAGGCAGTCCACCCAGAGTTGTGCCCGCGCAGGGTCGAATGCCTCCAGCGGCTCGAGGATCCCGCCCTCGTCCTGCCAGCGCTGGCGGGCGCGCTGGCCATCCGATTCCGGTCGCGCCCGCGAGGGGCCCGCATGCAGCACCACGCTGTAGCCGGCGGCGCGTGCCAGGCGCGCGAGCACGAACCCGTCACCGCCATTGTTGCCCGGCCCGCACAGGATCCCGATCCGCCGCTGCTGCGGCCATTGTGCGCGGACCTCGGCCAGCAACGCGGCCCCGGCCCGCTCCATCAGCTCGCCCGCGGCGACCTCCGGCAGCGCCTGGCCGGCTGCATCCAGGACCCGCATGCCCTCGCTGTCGTAGAGCGGACTGGTCAGACAACGGGTGATGGCGTCATGCTTCACACGGAGACCTCCTGCAATGGAAACCGGAATCGTGCCTGAGCCCCTCGCCCCAAGCCAATGCGCCGAGCTCGCCGGGCAGATCCGCGCCTGGGGCCGGGAGTTCGGCTTCCAGGCCCTGCGTATTGCTCCAGCCGAGGTACCGGAGGCCGACCGCCGGCGCCTCGACGCCTGGCTGGAAACGGGCTCGCACGGCGACATGAGCTGGATGGCCGAGCGTGCGGCGCTGCGCCACGACCCCGGCGCCCTGATGCCCGGAGTGCAGCGTATCATCAGCGTGCGCATGGATTACTTCCCGCCCGCCACGCGCGCCCCGGCGAGCCAGCTCGCACGGCCCGCGTATGCCTATATCTCCCGCTATGCCCTCGGACGCGACTACCACAAGCTGCTGCGCCAGCGCCTGACCCGCCTGGCACGACGCATCGAGGACGCGGTCGGCCCATTCGGCTATCGTGCGTTCACCGACAGCGCGCCGATCCTGGAAAAGGCCCTGGCGGCCCGCGCCGGGCTCGGCTGGATTGGCAAGAGCACCAACCTGCTGGCACGCGAGAGCGGGTCCTGGTTCTTCCTTGGCGAACTGTTCACCGACCTGCCGCTGCCGGTGGACGACCCGGTACCGGAGCACTGCGGAAAATGCTCCGCCTGTCTCGACATCTGCCCCACCGGGGCCTTTCGCGGTCCGCATGACCTGGATGCCCGCCGCTGTATTTCGTATCTGACCATCGAGCTGAAGGGCGCCATCCCGGAGGCACTGCGTCCGCTGATCGGCAACCGCATCTATGGCTGCGACGATTGCCAGCTCGTGTGCCCGTGGAACCGTTTCGCCGAAGTCAGCGCGGAGCCGGATTTCATCGCCCGCCACGGCCTGGACAGCGCCAGTCTGGTCGAGCTGTTCGCCTGGGACGAGGCAACCTTCCTGGCGCGCACCGAGGGCATGGCGATCCGCCGCATCGGACACCCGCGCTGGCTGCGCAACCTCGCGGTGGCGCTGGGCAATGGCCCTGCCACCCGCGAGGCACGAGACGCACTGGCCGCACGCGCCGGGCATCCGTCGGCGCTGGTGCGCGAACACGTCGCCTGGGCCCGCGCGCGGCTGGACGCGCGCGCCCGGGGAGACATCCCCGCGCCGCATCCGGAACCGGTCGACCGCCTGATCCACACCCCGGCGCCGGGTTGCGAGCCCGACAGCCACGGGTGACACTAACCCGCGTACATGCAGGGACATGTCAACTCCGGGGGGTCGCTTTCGCCACCTCAGACGCGCAATGGAAGATGACCCAACGCCGATGCCCGAGCAGCAGGATGCCAACCGCTACCAGCGGATCTTCGAACAGGACCCCGAGGCACACCTGGTCCTCAATCGTGACGGTCGGATCGTCGCGGCGAATCGCGCGGCCTGCGAGATGCTCGGCTATGCCCGCGAGGAGCTGACCGGCGGCATCCACGTCACCGACATCGACCTGCAGGCAAGCCAGGAGGACGTGGAACGCGCGCATGCCGAGCCGGACACCCGGCTCCCCGCCCATTTCGAAAGCCTCTACCGCCGACGCGACGGCAGCGATTTTCCGGCGGAAGTGCATATCAACGCGATCCGCACCGAGGGCGAGATCGAGGTCTTCACTACGGTGCGCGACATCACCCGCCAGCGCCAGGCGGAGCGGGCACTCGAGAACCTCGAGACACGGCTCAGTGCCACTGTCCGGCATGCACCGCTGATCCTGTTCGCGCTGGATGCCGAAGGGCGTTTCACCCTGTCCGAGGGCGCCGGGTTGCACGCTCTGGGCCTGCAACCGGGGGAGGTCGTGGGGCGCGACATCCGCGAGGTCTATGCTGATCACCCCGATACCATCGCCGCCGCCGAACGGGCCCTGGCTGGCGAGGCGTTCCAGTTCGAGGACTCGGTCGACGGCACCTACCTGAACGTTTCGTGGATCCCGCTCGAAGACCCGAACAAGGGCCTGGACGGGGTCCTCGGGGTCGCCTGGGACATCACCTCGCTGCGCGCCGCGGAGGCCGCCACCGCGGCCGAGCGCGACCGGCTTCTGACCACCCTGCAATCGATCAGCGACGCGGTCCTGACCGCCAACACCCACGGCCGCCTGACCTACCTCAACCCGGCGGCCCGGGATCTGCTGGGCGTGGACGCCGTAAGCGCGGGCGGCGCGCGCGTCGACGAGCTGCTGGACCTCGAGGACACCCGCACCGGCGCGAGCATTCATCGTCCGGTCCAGCAGTGCCTGGAATCGGGCCACCCGGTGGAGTCTCCGGAACGCATCCTGCACCGCGCGGATGGCGGGACCCGGGTGGTGCGCCTGCAGGTGTCGCCGTTGCGGCGGCCGGATCACACCATTGATGGCGTGGTGATCGTGCTGCACGACCACACCGAGCTGTGGCAGATGACCCAGCAGCTGAACCACCAGGCCACCCACGACGAGTTGACCGGCCTGTGCAACCGGCGCGAGTTCGAACGCCGCCTGGAGGAGGCCCTGCGCACCCTGGGCGACCACCAGACCCCGCATGCGCTGTTCTACATGGATCTCGACCAGTTCAAGATCATCAACGACACCTGCGGCCACCAGGCTGGAGACGAATTGCTGCGCGAACTCGCCGCGCGCCTGCTGGGGTACATCCGCGACAGCGACACCCTGGCGCGCCTGGGAGGCGACGAATTCGGGCTGCTGTTGTGCCACTGCCCGCTGGAACGTGCCGAGGCCATCGCGCACAAGATGCTGGAGTCGGTCGGCACGCTGCGCTTCGACTGGGAAGGCCGGCGCTTCGATGTCGGCATCAGCATCGGCGTGGTCCCGGTACTCAGTCCGGAGCAAAGCCTCCCGGAAGTCCTCAGCCAGGCCGACTCCGCCTGTTACGCAGCCAAGGAGGAAGGCCGCAACCGGATCTATACCTGGCAGGCCAGCGACCAGGCCCTGTGCCAGCGACGCGGCGAGATGGAATGGGTCGGCCGGATCCGCGCCGCGCTGGAAGAGGGACGTCTGTGCCTGTATGGCCAGGCCATCCATCCACTGGGCATGACCCCCGCGGACCTGGCACACATCGAGATCCTGATGCGCCTGCGCGACGAAGACGGCAAATTGATCTCGCCCGGGACGTTCATCCCGGCGGCGGAGCGCTACCATCTGATGCCGGAGATCGACCGGCACGTCGTCGATACCGCCTTCGCGCTCCTGGCGCGCCATCGCGCGCACAGTGGCCGCAGCGAGGCCGACTGTCATCCGAGCATCGCGATCAACCTGTCCGGTCAGTCACTGGCGCAGGAATCCATGCTCGAGTACATCACCGAGCGCCTGAACCATTACGCCATCCCGCCGCGCTGCGTGATCTTCGAGATCACCGAGACCGCCGCGATCAGCCACCACGACCGCGCACAGGGCCTGATCCGCACCCTGCGCTACATGGGGAGCCGCTTCTCGCTGGATGACTTTGGCAGTGGGCTGTCGTCGTTCGGCTACCTGAAAAACCTGCCCGTGGACTTCATCAAGATCGACGGCAGTTTCGTGCGCGACATCACTCACAACGCGGTGGATTCGGCGATGGTCACCGCCATCCACCGGGTCGGCCACGTCCTGGGTCTGCGCACCATCGCCGAATGCGTGGAGTCGGAGGCAACCATGGAGCGCCTGCGCGAGATCGGCCTCGATTTCGTGCAGGGCTACTACCTGTCGCAGCCGACCCCGCTGGAAGAGCATCTCTCGCTGTCCCCGGCCTCCTCCCCGGGTCCGGACAGGACCTGAGGGAGACACGGGTCGCCGGTTCCGGGGCGAGACCGTTCAGCCACCCCGGTATCCGAGTACATTCCTTGGTCTTTCTCGGCGCTTTCGCGTCCACCCGGACAAATTGTTAGCTTGTTACCAGTTCACACAGGACGTCCCACACCCATGCCGTATTCGGAAGAACGCATCACCTCGACCCGCCGCTGGTCGGACAAGACCTTTACCTTCACCACCACCCGGCCGGAAGGCTTCGAGTTCAAGAACGGCCAGTTCGTGACCCTGGGCCTGCGCCCGGAGGGCAAACTGATCCCGCGCGCCTACTCGATCGTCTCCGAGCCCGAGGCCGAGGAACTGGAATTCCTCAGCATCCATGTGCCGGACGGGGCGCTAACCAGCCGCCTCGCGCATTCCGGGCCGGGCGACTCGGTCTGGATCAACACCAAGGCCACCGGTTCGCTCACCTTCGAGCACGTGCAGCCGGGACGCACCCTGTACATGCTCGCCACCGGGACCGGGATCGCCCCGTTCATCTCGCTGATCCGCTCCGATGCCCTGTTCGAATACTTCGAGAAGGCGGTGCTGGTACACAGCGTACGCACCGTGCAGGAACTGGCCTATCGCGACGAGATCGAGTCGCGCATCAGCGAACGCCTGCGCTACGTACCCACCGTGACCCGCGAAAACCACGACTACGCCTGCCCGATCGCGCAGCAGCCGTACGACAACAATCAGCGGGGCGCGGACATGTTCCGTTCCGGCGAGCTGTTCTCGATCCTCGACCTGCCCCCCGCCGACCCCGAGCAGGACCGCGTGATGCTGTGCGGCAACCCGGCGATGAACCGCGAAATGACGGACTGGCTCCTCGAACATGGCTGGACCCAGACCAACTACAAGGGCGTTGGGAACTTCAGCGTGGAGCAGGCCTTCGTCACCACCATGTCCGACAACGACGACTGACTACCCGTCCGGCAACAGCACCCAGCGGGCGGCATTGATTCGCTGCAGGGTCTCGGTATCCCCGCCGCGATCCGGGTGATGGCGCTGCACCAGGCGCCGGTAGCGCTGACGGATCGCGTCGGCATCCACCGGGTCCGCCAGCCCCAGCACCTCCAGGGCCCCGGCGCGCCGCTCGTCGCGCCCCATCCCCGCCCAGAAACGGTCAAGCAGTGCCTCCACCGCCGCGGCGTCCATCGACTCCAGCCGGCCCAGATCCATGTAATACGCGCGCAGCGGATCGCCAATCACCAGATTGCGGTCGGCGGCAGGGGCCATGCAAACGGATTCCACGCCGATATCAAGGCAGTGGATGCGCAGCCATTCGCCGTCAGCGGCGAGCGTGTCGCGCAGGCGATAGAGGCAGTGGAACAGCAGGAAATGGGTCTGAAACAGGCTCAACGGCTCCTGCAACCGCGCCCCGGCAAACGGCTCCACGCCCGCGTCGCGCAGTTCGGAGATCAGGGCATGCTCGGTGAGCCCCGCAGGGGCCGCGCGCACCACCGACAGCACGCGTTCCAGCAACTCGGTGTCTACCACCGCCCCCGGATCGGCGCGCACCAGCGAACTCATCCCTGCGGCGCCTCGCCATCCAGATACCGCCATTGCCCGCCCTCGCGCACGAAGCGGCTGCGCTCGTGCAGGCGCATCCCTCGACCACGAACCCGCGCCCGCGCCACGAACTCCACCTCGCCCTCCGAATCATCCGGCCCGCCGGCCCGGGTCACGCGGACATCCAGCCCGAGCCAGCGCTGTTCCGGATCCAGTGCCACCGACACGGGCCGGGTCGACGGATGCCAGGTCGCGCGCAGATAATCCTCGCGCCCCTCGACAAACGCGACGTAGCGCGAACGCATCAGGGCCTCCGCGGTCGGTGCCGGGCGGCCGGCATCCAGATATGCCCCGCAACACTCCGCGCGCCGGCGCCCGGAGCCGCAGGGACAGGTCTGCCCGGTGTTGCGTGCCGCCTTGCCCAACCGATGCCCTCCATTGATCCCGGGGACAGCATGCCCGACCACACGATCCGGATAAAACCCCATCGCTCCCACCGAGCCGCGATCCCACCCGACGCCATCCCTATCCCGCACTTCGGGGCTGGTCTTTATCCCGCGAACGCGTTAGCGTGAAGCGCTCGATATGGAGGGGACCATGGCCAACATCCTGATCATGGGCTGCGGCGACCTGGGCGGGGCCACCGGACAGCGGCTTGCCGAGGCCGGACACACCGTCTGGGGCCTGCGCCGACACCCCGAACACATCCCCGCCCCGATCCACCCGCTGGCGGGTGATTTCGGCATCCCGGACGGCCTGCCGTCGCTGCCCCCGAACCTCGATACCGTGTATTTCATCGCCACCCCGGGGGAATTCACCGATGCCGCCTACCGTCGCGCCTATGTCGACGGGCTGCGCAACACCCTCGGGGCCCTGGAACGCGGCGGGCAGCGCCCGCGCAGGGTGATCTTCACCTCCAGCACCTCGGTGTACGGGGCCGACGACGGTCGCTGGATCGACGAAACCAGCCCCACCGAGCCGACCCGATTCTCCGGACGGCGCCTGTGCGAGGCCGAGGAACTATTGAGCCGCAGCCCGTTCCCCGGGGTCGTCGTGCGGTTTGGCGGTATCTATGGCCCGGGCCGCGAATACCACCTGCGCAAGGTGCGAGAGGGCATCCGCGGCCAGCACGAACCACCGGTCTGGACCAATCGTATCCATCGCGACGACTGCGTCGGCCTGCTGGTACACCTGTTCGGCCTGGGGTCCCCGGAACCACTGTACCTGGGGGTGGACGATGCCCCGGCCCTGCGCCACGAGCTGCTGGCCTGGCTGGCACAGCAGATGGAACTTGACCCGCCCGGCGAGCCCCCGACGCCACCCGGCGAAGTTTGCGGCAAGCGCTGCCAGAACACCCGCCTGCATACCAGCGGCTACGGCCTGCGCTACCCCGACTACCGCAGCGGCTATCGCGCGCTGCTCGACCACCTCGCCACCACCTGATTCCGGCTGGCGTACCGGATCGCGCCCCGCGGCGCAGGCCTGACGCCGGTTCCACCCTGACGCTGTGGCGTCATGACGCCACAGCGCTACAATGAACCTTGTATCCATCATCCCGGAGGCTCCAATGAACGAGCCGAACAAGCGTTCCACCGTGTATTTCGAACCGGACCTGCACCGGGCCCTGCGCCTGAAGGCGGCCTCCACGCAATGTTCGGTCTCCGATCTGGTCAATCGAGCCGTGCGCCAGACACTGATCGAGGATCAGGAGGATTTGCAGGCGTTCGAAGAGCGCGTCGCAGAGCCAACCATGACCTACGAGGCACTCCTCGACGACCTGAAGGCGCATGGCAAGCTTTGAGGTCGTCGTCCGCACATCCGTCGCCAAGGACCTGCGACGGATTCCCGACAGGGACGTACGCCACATCCTGGAACGCATCGCGTCACTGGCCGAGGATCCCCGCCCACCGGGCAGCGAGAAGTTGTCCGCCCAGGAGCGATACCGTGTGCGACAGGGCGTGTACCGCATCCTCTACGAGATCCAGGACGACCAGCTGATCGTGACGGTGGTGAAGATCGGCCACCGTCGCGAGGTCTATCGGTAAAACGCGGCTGTCAGACGGCGACGTCGGCCAGGTGGCCCTTGCCCTCGAGCCAGGCGCGGCGTTCGGAGGCGCGTTTCTTGCCGAGCAGCATGTCCATCAGCTGCATGGTGTCGTCGGCGGCGTCGAGGGTGAGCTGCACCAGGCGGCGGGTGTCCGGGTTCATGGTGGTCT
>SKNJ01000235.1 GCA_007120575.1 Thioalkalivibrio sp. | reverse complement strand
CGTCTCACGCGCTACGGCTTCCACCAGAGCGCTTCTTGCTGCGCAAACCGCACTCTGGTTACAGCCTGCGCTACGCCCGGGTCATGAATAATCCGGGCTAGTGGCATTGGGTACTGGTTAGAGGGGGAGCGGGAAGAGGGAGGCGGGCGGCTGTGTTCCTTCTTTTCCCTCTCCCTTCTCTTCCTCTACCCGCTCAATTTCATCACCGATCCGTAATAAACCCAAGATCAACCCCGGTATCGCGTTCACCGGACACGACGCGCACGCCCCAGCGGTCGGACAGCTCGTAGCGGCCCGACAGCACGTTGCCGGCCTCGAACAGGCCGATGCCGTAGCTGACAAACAGCCGCGGCAGCAGGTAAAAGCCGACGTTGACCGCCGCTTGGCCGGCGGCATGGTCGAAGTCGGCACCGGTGACGATGAAGGCCAATGCTTTTTCATCGGTCGTCGGGGGGTCGGTAAAAAGATCGATCTGAGGTTGTTGTGCGGGGCCGCGGATATGCACACCGGCAGCCTCTACCCGTGAGTCGCCGAAGATTTCTCGAACGGCTCGGATGTCCAGGCGCGGATTGTCCAACGGATGGCCGGTGAACTGGATCTCGCCGTCGCGAATATTCAGATTTTGACCGTAGGCACGATAGGAACCTTCGGGAATCAGTATGGCGCCGCGGCCGCGCGGTTCGCGGGTGCCGTTCCACAACAAGTCCAGTCTTCCGGCCAGTCTCGCCTGCAGTCCTTGAGCCGACAGGCGCGCGTCATTGCCCGGGTGAATGCCCAGCCGCCCATGAAGACGTCGTACTACCGGTACTTCTTCCTCTTCTTCCGTTTCACCAAGCACGATGACATCGCTCGAAGAGGTGACGCGTTCGCCAGCACCGGGCGGTGAACCACCGCGCAGACGATCGATGTGGATGTCGCCGTCGATGTCCAGGCGATCATGATCGCCTTCGATCCTGATTTGCGGGCTGGCTTCGATGCGCAGCCAATCGATATCGGCGAAGGAAAAACGGTTGCCTTCGACTCCAACTTCCATGTGCCAGCTCTCGGCCCGCCGGGTCAGGGCTGCACCAAGATTGAGTTCACCAGCGCCGGACTTCATGTGCCCGACCAGTGAGGCGTGATCGGTCTCACCTTCCAGATTGATACCGATGTCGGTTACCCGCAACCCCAGTGGTGCATGCGTGAGGTAGCCATCGACCAGAGAGAGATTTCCATTGATGCTGGGAGAAGTCAGGGTTCCGTCCAGAGCAAGCCGACCATGCAGCCGCCCGCCAAGCTGGTCGAGTTCGGTGACCAAATGGTTGAAAGCACCGATGTCGGGAAGATCAAGCCGGGCATCGGCATTGATCATGGTAGTGGCCGGATCCCTGAGGTCGATTACATGGGCTTGGCTCGTCAGTTCGCTGTCGCCTTCCAGACGCGCCAGCAGGTCGATCAGGAGGCCGTGCTCGCCTTCCTGGGTAAAGTCGAGCCGCACCTGGTCGATCCTCAGCAGGTCCTCGTCACCGCCGAGCGCACGCAGGGTGCCTTGTTCCAGATCGAGAAAACCGGTCAGTTGCTTCAGTCCGGCTCTGTCCCAGTCGGCATCAAGCTGCCCTGATAGCGGCGTGGTCAGGGTAAAAATCGGGTCGAGCGGCAGCAGCAATAGGTCCATCGGCATTTTGTGAATGCCGATGCGGGCATGACTGTCGTCGTCGATAAGCAGCTCGCGCAGGCACAGGCGGCCGTCGCCGTTGCCGATGGCGCGCAGGCAACCGGGCCCGGCCTTGGTCGCATTTTGGGTGACGCGTATGGGCAGGCTTTCGGCCAGTTGCCAGTTGCCAGCCACGGTTTCACCCAGATAAAGGTGTTCGATATGGCCTTGCCAGGCTTCCGTGCGAGCAAGACAGCCGTCGAGTGTGCCGCTGCCAGCCAGGTCGAGTGAGCCGCGCATGCCTGAAATATTGAGCTCAAGCTGATGGTTGGCACAGCCCCCCTGGACCATCAGCTCAAGTTGGTCGATTCGGTCCCAGGGCTTCAGGTCGAAATCGTTCAGGCGCAGATTGACCTCTGCGTGCGGGGCCTCGCCCCAGTCCAGGGTCGTGTTCAGATGCACCCACTCGACGGAAAAATCACCGAATCCGGCCGCCTCCAGCTCGCCCTGCGCGCGCAAGGTGCGGGCATAGGGGTCGAGCGTGCCCTCCAGCAGCGCCATGCCACTGATGTCAGGCCACAGTTCCGACAGGGCATTGGCGTCCAGCAGCCAATGCCAGCGCTCGCCATCCTCGCTGGCCAGTTCCAGGCGGTTCTCACCCACGGCAAGATCCAGTCGCGCCGCTTCCGGTACCTCATCGGTCATCCGCACATGGCCGCTGCCGGCCAGGGGATAGTCACGCAAGTGGCCATGCAATTCGTTCAGTTCCAGTTCGAATTGCCAGCTTTCGTCTCTGCGTGCCTGGACCGAAGCGAGCGCATCAATCCGTCCGGAAAGCTGGGCCACGAAATGAACGGGATCGATCTGGTGCAATTCCACGTCGAAGCGGGTGTCGATGTCCGGGCTCCAGCCGATTTCTCCGCGTGATGTCAGACGTCCGGCATCGCCCAGATCCAGCGAGAGCCGTTGAATGTCGGCGCGACGGTCGTTGCCCGTGGCGCGCAGGCCCAGTTCACCGGCAGGTATTTCCGGCCCGGCCATCAGGGCATCAAGCTCCAGTCGCCAGTCGCTGATGCGACCGGTCAGCCTGACCCGGCCTGACTGGCTGGATACCAGTGGATCGCCCTCGTCCAGCAGCGGCGGCCAGACCAGGTCCCGCCATTCCAGATCCAGATCCAGTTCGTCGGCGGCCGGCAGGAAGCGGCCCGTGCCGGTCAACATCAGCCCTGTGGGTGGGGCGGAGAGGTCGAGGCGATCCAGGTGAATCTCATCGTCATCGACACGCCCTGCCAGGTGGCCACTGACCCGGGCCTGATGCGGCCAGTCGGGGTAAAGCGTGGTGAAATCCAGCTCGCGCATCTCCAGATCGACCCGGGCAGCAAGTTTTTCGGCGCCATGCTCGAGCCATCCGGTAGCGGTGATTTCACCGTCGAGCACGTCGCCACGCAGAGATTCCACATCCACACGCGCAAGGTCGCCGCTCGCCTTGATCTGCCAGCGTGAGGGCGGTAGTTCCATGCCGGTGATTCGCGCATCGAGTACTAGCGACCAGTCGTCGACGGTCCCCTCGGTAGTCAGGTTGATGTCGTCCAGGGCCAGGTCGAGATCGGGCCAGTCGGCCAGTTGGCCTTCGAGTTGAAGACTACCCGACGGCATGTCGGGCAGGCCGCGAACTTGCGCCATTCCGGTGGCGGTGGCCGGGCCCCGGGCATCGAAACCAACTTCCAGCGAGGCCAGCGGGCCGCGTATCTCGAGATCGAGCGCCTGCTCGCTCTCGTCGCCGATCAGCAACAGTGCCTGCAGGTCCAGCCGTGTGACAAAAGGTTCGGTCAACGTCCATTGTCCGCTGCCTTCGAGCCGCCCCTGTGGCGTTGTCGCTTCGAGCCGGTCGATGCGAATATGGTCCGAGTAATGGCCGGCGAAGTGCAACCGGTCGAGCACCAGCGGTTCGCCGTCATGCGGATGCAGACTGAATGTCTCCACGAGCAGGTCGTTGATGTTGATCGCAACCGGAATGTCGAGCAGGCCGGGATCGAAGGTGTCGGGCGGTTCGTCGCGTGGTTCGGCCTCCGGCAGATGGACGTTGGCACCGCGCACGTAAAGCCTCTCGATATCGATCCTCGGCCCGGCCAGTGGACGAATACGTGCGGCCAGCTCGATCTCATCGACCGACACCCGGGTACCCGCTTGTTCCAGGGTCAGGCCGCGAATGGTCAGACCGTTGGCCAGGTTTCCCTGAATACTCTCCCAGGTCAATTCATCGAGATAGGGTACGGCCCGATTCATTGACCACTCGGCGCCGCCTCGGGTTGCGGTCAGCCACCACCAGGTCATTGCCAGACCGGCGCCCAGCAGCACAATCAGTATTGCGACAATGATCAGCAGTTTCTTCATAGCAATTGAGTGCCGATGGTGAAGTGCACACGCCAGGGATCATCCAATCCATCCAGAGCCTTCGCGACGTCGATTTGGAGTGGCCCGATCAGGGTATACCAGCGGAAGCCTATCCCGGTCCCGCGACGGAGCTTGGGCCGCTGGAAGTCGTTGAAGGCGTTGCCGATGTCGTAGAAGGCAGCCAGTGACCAGTTTTCACCGACGCGATATTCGTATTCGACCGAGCCGACGATGAGATGATTGGCACCGTTGCGGTTGGCGCTCAGATTCTCGAAACCGTAGCCACGAACAGATCGGTCACCGCCGGTCTTGAAGCGATAGCGCTCGGGCAGTTCGGTGATCGACAACTCCAGCGTTCGGTCATCGATCTCGAGGTTGAGTGTTCGAGTGCGCGCCTCGGTATAGCCGAGTTCTCCGCGTAACAGCAGCTTGTGGCGCTCACCGAAAAGCTGGTGCACGCGACCACTCAGATAGCCCTGTGTAAAGCTGACAGGCGAACCCAGCGAATCGTGAGCAGCGAGGGTTCGAGCTTCAATTACCTGCCCCTGGATATAGAAGCCACTGCCACTGATGTTGGGCAGACGCCAACGCGCACCGACTGCGACGGTGTCAGTACTGGTGCGCAGAATATCCTCCAGCTCGGGGTTGGCTGCCAGCAATGCTTCGTTCTCACTGCTGAAACGCGCTTCGCGGAATGCATCGAAGGATTCGTGTAGCACCGAGACGAAAATGCGCTCCTCGACTGGATCGAACGTGCGGGGCAACCAACCGCGCTCCTGGAGTCGGCCAAAAGATATCTCGGACTGTTCCCGCCTGCCCTCGAAAGAATCGAAGATCGGTTCCAGGCGATTTTCATCAATGAACCGGAAGTTGTCCTGTTCACGCCGAAGGAACGCGCCGGCTGTGAGGAAATCCATCGGCGTGCTGCCACGCGGATGCTGATACTCGCTGCGAAGCACGAACTCGTTGTTACGTTGTTGTGCGCCGAAACCGCTATCGAGTCGACTGCCCCGGCTCGACAGGTAGTGTCGCTTCCAGCCCAGTTGCAGGCGGCCACCGGTGTCGGTACCGAAGCCGATCGTAGCCCGATAGGTATTGGGTGATCGGGTTTCGAGCTCATATCGGAGATCCACACGATGATCCGTTTCGTCGCGCTCCTCCTCGACGATTACCCGCTCCCAGAGTCCGGCACGGGCAAGCGCCTCGCGCTGCTCATCGAGGCGTTTGATGTCATAAGGCTCACCGGGAGCGATGATGGTGAGCCGATTGATCAGACGAGCGGAAAAGTCCGTATTGGGTGTTTTGTGGGTGCCGAAACGGTACCGGGGACCGGTCTCGAAGATCAAGCGCAGGTCGGCACGACCGCGGTCGGGATCGACTTCGATTCGGCGTGTGCTGAAGCGGGCCTGAAAATAACCGCGTTGGCGGGCCAGGCGTTCCAGGTCGCGCCAGGCCGATTCCCACATCGAGTGACGCAGAATGGCCCCTTCCGGCAGAGGCCATTCGCTTCGCCATTCCAGCAACTCCGTGTCGTCAGCGCCTTCTCCGATAATTCGAAGGTCGAGATTGTGGACGCGCACGGGACTACCGGGTTCGACCCGAATCGTCGCACGCCAGGGTTGTCCTTCATCGTCCGGCTCAATCAGTCGCACTTCGACACGCGAACGATAGTACCCAAACGGACGCAGGGCCTCACGCACCTCTGAGCGGGCATCGGTTGCCATCTGCCTCAATCGCCACACTGACACTTCATCGAGTCGCTCGGCTCGGACCAGCGAAACGCTCAGCCGGACATTTTCCAGCAATTCGCCACTGATGCCGGAGATCTCGGTAATCACGTTGCCGGACTCGGCGCGAACCAGACCCGCCAGAGCCAAGGCTAGAACGCCAATGAAAGTAAATCGGAGCAAAACGCCAAACCCTTTGTGCCTACAACAACAGCTATCTTAACCGTCGCTGCCTATGGCAAAGTGAATTAAAGCAACCGTACAGCATTGCGTTTCCGACCAACGACTGTACTCCGGAGTTCCGGTCATAGAAGAACCCAGCTCCAGCCAGCCACCTCGTTGGTATACTCGGAGCCAGGATCGATAAGTCGTGGAGAGGGATGATGAAGCTTAGCGAGACACAGGACATTCTGGCCTATATCGAGCACTTGCATGAACAGTTGGGCCAGACCTACAAGGCGCTCGACAAGAACGTCAGCGACCCTCGCGCTCACCTGCTGCTCGACTACCTCGAAGCTATGGAGACCAAGTCGGCCCAGGCGCTGCACGGTTATTCCCGGGATTCGATCAATGCCGCGCTGCGTGAGTGGGAACCGGCCGAGCTTAATGACAGGGTGGTCCGCGAGCGTCTGCAGAGCCTCCAGCATCCCGACGTCAAGACCGATGAATTGCTCGACGTTGCACTCGATATAGCCAACTGGTTTGGCGAGTTCTACGCCGAGCTGGAGAAGGCCAGCTCCCGGCCCGAGCAAACCGAATTGTTCACCGCCTTGCGCGAGCGCGCTGAGCGGGAGAAGAAACGGCTGGTGCGCAACACCAATATGCTGTCGGACTTCTGAGCCGACAGCGATTTTCAGCCCTACGCGCTGCGCGCCAGCGTGCTGCTGCGCCGGTCGAGCTGGCGATATCCGATCGCCTCGGTCAGATGCGTCATTTCGATGCGCTCAGCCCCGTCCAGATCGGCGATCGTGCGGGCTACTCTCAGAATCCGGTGATGGGCGCGGGCCGATAGCTGCAAGCGCTCGCAGGCCTGTTCGAGCAGGTTGGACAGTTTCGGGGTCAGATCGCAATGCGTACGAATCCCGCCGACGTCGAGACGGGCATTGATGGCGTCCCGACCGGCCTGAATTTCGCGTGCCGAAATCACCCGCTCCCTGACCTTCCCGGTCGACTCGCCGTCTGGCAGGTCCTTGAGCGACTGGCGCGGCACTTCGACATGCAGGTCGATACGGTCGAGCAGCGGCCCGGAAATGCGATCACGGTAGCGCAGGATCTGGTCGGGCGTGCAGCGGCAGCGCCCCGACGGATCGCCGTCATAGCCGCACGGGCAGGGGTTCATGGCGGCCACCAGTTGAAAGTCGGCCGGAAATTCGGCCTGCACCGCCGCCCGCGAAATCACCACCCGGCCCGACTCCAGCGGCTCGCGCAAGACCTCGAGCACATGCCGGCTGTACTCGGGCAATTCGTCGAGAAAAAGCACTCCTGCATGGGCCAGCGAAATCTCTCCCGGTCTCGGTTTCGAACCCCCACCGACCAGCGCCACTCCGGAGGCCGTGTGATGCGGAGTTCTGAAGCGGCGCTGCTTCCAGGTGGCCGGGTCCAGGCCCAGTCTGGCCACGGAAGCCACAGCCGCCGCTTCCAGCGCCTCGTCTTCTTGCATGGGCGGCAATATGCCCGGAAGGCGCGAGGCCAATAGCGTCTTGCCGGTGCCGGGTGGTCCGATCAACAGCAGGTTGTGGCCGCCGGCGGCGCAGATCTCCAGCGCACGCCGGGCGCGGTGCTGGCCGAGCACATCGGTCAGGTCCGGGCCGTGATAGTCGTGACAGTCGGGAACCGGCTCGGCTTTCGGCAGGCCCTGGTGGCCATTGAGTGCGGCGGCGACCTCGGCCAGGGATTCGGCCAGGTAGACTTCGGCGTCCTTGACCAGGCCGGCTTCCTCGGCGTTGGCCCGTGGCAGGATCAGCTTGCGGCCGGCATCGCGGGCGCGGATGATGGCCGGCAGCGCACCCTTGATCGCCCGCAATCTTCCCGACATCGACAGCTCACCGAGAAACTCCCAGTCACCCAGATCCCCCGCCTTGACGTTGTCGGAGGCAACCAGCACACCCACCGCAATCGGCAGGTCGAAACGCGCACCTTCCTTGGGCAGATCAGCCGGCGCCAGCGACACCGTAGTGCGCCAGCTCGGCAGCTTGAACTCGCAGTTGCGAATCGCCGCACGAACCCGGTCCTTGCTCTCGCGCACGGCCGTTTCCGGCAAACCGACAATGCCGAACAACGGCAAGCCCGGCGACAGATTGACCTCGACAGTCACCTGCGGCGCCTCGATGCCGACAGCCGCGCGTGAATGGATGGTGGCCAGACCCATGATCGATGACTCGCTGGTTGAATACAGACTTTATGGTG
>SKNJ01000140.1 GCA_007120575.1 Thioalkalivibrio sp. | reverse complement strand
TCGACCCCTTCGATCTGCAGACCCAGTTCGCGGTTCGCGGCCAGCACGAACCCCTCCACCAGTGCCGGGATATCCTGGGTCCGTTCGCGCAGCGGCGGGATCCGGACCGGAATCTGCGCCAGCCGGTAGTAGAGATCGCGGCGAAAGCGGCCATCCTCCACCAGTACATGGAGATCCTGGTTGGTGGCCGCGATGAGTCGTACATCCACATGCCGGGGTGTGGATTCGCCCAGTCGGTAAAAGCTGCGATCCTCCAGAAAACGCAACAGCTTGGCCTGGCAGCTCGGAGGCATATCCCCGATTTCGTCGAGAAACAGCGTCCCTCCTGCGGCACTTTCCACCCGCCCCGACGTCGCGCGGGCCGCCCCGGTAAATGCCCCGGTGGCATAACCAAACAGCTCGGCCTCGAGCAGCGTCTCCGGCATCGCGGTCGAATTGAGCGCAACGAACGGGCCGCCAGAACGTTGGGAATGTTCATGCACGATCCGCGCCGCCACATCCTTTCCCACGCCGGTTTCGCCCGTCAGCAACACGCTCAGGTCGTTGGTGGCCGCCAGCCCGAGCGACTTGAAGACTTCCACCATACAGGGGGCGCTGCCCAGTACGGCGGGGAGATCCTGAGGCACCGCAAAAGGCGGCTGTTCGCGCTGGCGGGTGGCCAGGCTCTCCCGAACCGCGGCCACCAGATCGTCCGAACTGACGGGCTTGCGCAGGACTTCGATGGCGCCGCACTTGGAGGCCGAGACGATATTATCCGGCGAGGCATAGGCAGACAGGATGATCACCGGGGTTTCGTCCCCTCCCTCGCGAATACGCGCCAGGAGGTTAATCCCCGAACCCCCGTCTTCCAGACGGATGTCCACAACCGCCGCATCGACTTCAGCGAGCCGCTCCATAGCCGCATCCTCGGAGGCCGCCACCACGACCTCCAGGCCCTGTTTCTCCAGGACGCGGCGAATGGCATAGACCACCTCGTCGTGATCCTCGACTACCAGAATACGTCCCTGCATGAGGGCTCCCTCCTGCATGCCACGCCGCAGATTACACGGCAGTCTGTTACCCGCCGTCTCTGCGGGCGTCAATCGCCTCGAGGTTGGCACGAATGATGCCGCGAGTTTCGGATCCTTCCGGCAGCAATCCCAGGAGACGCTCCCAGTGTTCCCGGGCCCGGTCGTAGTCCGCCGAATTGAAAGCTGCCGTCCCCGCGAGCCACAGTGCCAGAACATGGTCCGGGTCCAGTTCCAGCGCCTGCAGCACCAGTCGCTCGGGCTCGCCCGACAGGTCCCCCTGGTGGTCCGCCAGCAGATCGGCATACTCGGCCAGCAGATCCGGATTCTGATCACCACCATGTTCCAGGGCCGCAGCGAACGCCTCGCGCGCCCGATCAAACTGCTGCAGATGGATATGCGTGCGACCGAGCATCGTCCAGCCCCCAACGTCCTCGGGCTGGGCCTCCAGGCGCACGCGCAATTGTGTTGCCAGCTCCTCGAACTGCGACATGTCGTGGGCCGCGTCCAGTGCCTGCTGCTCCTGCTGGCTCAGCCCGGGGGCCGGCCCATCGCCGGAGTGGGGGATCGCGCGGGTATCCCCCACAACCAGATAGAGGATCACCGCGACCAGGGGCAGCGCGATCGCCGTGCCTGCCGCGGAAGCCACCAGGACCAGGCGGCTTCCGCGCGAGGCCTTGTCGATCCCGGGAGATTCACCCTCCGAGTCGAGGACCCCGGTCTGCACCAGATCGCGCTCCAGATCCGCCACCGCCTGGTCATATTGTTCTCGGGTCAGCGTGCCGTTCGCCAGATCCTGATCCAGTTCCGCCATCCGGTCCGCATGAATATCCCGATTGGTTTCGCGGCGCGAGCGCCCGCGAGCCTCGTGCTGGCCCTCCCGCAGCAGGGGGATCAACGCAAACGCCAGGGCGAGCGCACTCAGCAGCAGGGCACCGGCAACAAAGGTCCAGGACATGTTCTATTCTCCCCGCCGGAACCGCTCGAGGGCGTCCCGGTCTGCGTCCGACAGTGCCTCGTCACTCAGCAGCGCACGCCGCCGGCGCACCACGCGCCACCAGATCACCCCACCCGCCATCAGCGCGAGGAACGGGCTGCCCCACAGGAGGAGCGTATTTGCCTGCAAGGGGGGGCGATAGCGCACGTAGTCGCCATATCGCTGAACCAGAAAATCCACCACTTCGTCTCCGCTGGCGCCACTACGGGTCATGTCGTAGATGCGCCGTCGCATATCGCCGGCGAGGGCCGCCTGTGACTCGTGCAGGGTCTCGCTCTGGCACACCGTGCAGCGCAGTTCACGCACCAGCTTGTTGTATTGCTCGCGCTGTTCCTGCGAATCGAATTCCAGCGGGGTCCCAAGCGGGATTGCCTGGGCCATCGGGACAGCCGCCAGCCACACCAGGGCCAGAACGGTGACCAGTGACTTCGGAATGAATCCGGTAGATCCGATCACGATGCGGCCTCCGCGGTCAGTTGTTCGATCCTTGGCAGGAATTCCTCCCGGATCACCTGGGCATCCAGGGGCCCCACATGCTTGTGTCGAATCCGGCCATTGGCATCCAGCAAGAAGGTCTCCGGGGTGGCATACACACCCCATTCCATACCGGCATCACCGCGCGGATCGAAGGCAATATGCGTGTAGGGGTTGCCCCCGCGGCGCAGATAGCGCAACGCAGCCGGGCGCTCGTCGCGGTAATTGAGGCCGTGAATGGTAATCCCCCGGCGCTCCAGCTCTACCAGATTGGAATGTTCTGCCCAGCAGGAACTGCACCACGAGGCAAACACGTTCACCAGTGCCACCTCCCCGATGAAGTCCTGCTCGGTCAGGGTCCGGTCCGGCTCGGTCAGCGATTGCAGCTCGAACGCGGGGGCAGGCCTGTCGATCAGCGGTGACGGCAACTCCCGGGAATCCACCTGCAAACCCAGGTAGAACAGGCCCAGCACCGCGAGGACTCCCGCGAACGGCAACAGGATCTTTGGCGTCACCCTTGCGCCTCCTGAAAGTCACGAGGCTGATCCGCCCGCACCTGCTGCTCCGAGACCGCCGATCGATCTCGGGCCAGCCGGTATCGACGGTCCGCCGCCGCCAGGAACCCCCCAAACGCCATCAGCAGCCCGCCGATCCACATCCAGAACATGTAGGGCTTGTAATACAGCCGCATGGTCCAGGCCCCGCCGCCCACATGCTGTCCCATCGAGACGTAGATGTCCCGGGTCAGGCCGCGGTTGAGCGCGGCCTGCTGCATGGGCATTTCAGGCTGAGAATCGTAATGCCGCAACTGCGGATAAAGCGTATCCACCATCTTCCCATCCCGGGTGACCCGCACCTCGGCCTGGGTTGCGTCGTAATTCGGACCGCGGATCCGGTCCACGTCCAGCAGGGTGAAATCATATCCGCCCACGGTTGCCGTCTCGCCGGCCTCCAGGCGCACATCCCGCTCGTCCTCGTAGGTATTCACCATGGCGATGGCCATGGCCACCAGCGCAAGGCCGGCATGCGCCATGTGCATCCCCAGGAAACTGGGTCGCAGCCCGCGCAGGCGTGCACCCAGCCCCTGACGCCGCCCCAGACGCCGAACAATGTCCACTCCCGTGGTAATCAGGATCCAGGCCACCAGCATCAGCGCCAGCGCCGTCAGCGGATTCCACGCCCCGACCGTCAGCGGCCAGGCCGCCCCCAGCACCACGGCAATCGCGAACGGCCAGCGCAGTCGGTAAACCGCCTGCATCGGATCGCCCTGCTTCCAGGGCAGCGAAGGCGCCACTCCCACCAGGAACAGCAGCGGCAGCATCAACGGCATGAACACCGCATCAAAGTACGGGGGACCCACCGAGATCTTGCCGAGATTCAGCGCATCCAGCGCCATCGGGTAGATCGTGCCGATGAACACCGCCGCGCAGGCGACCACCAGCAGCACGTTGTTGCCCAGCAGCAGAGACTCTCGGGAGAACCAGCCGAAGCCCCCTCCAAGTCCCACCTTGGGTGCCCGCCATGCGTACAGGGAAAGCGATCCAACCAGGGTAACTGCCAGCATGCCCAGAATGAACGTGCCGCGATCCGGATCGGTGGCAAACGCATGCACGGACGTGATAACCCCGGAACGCACCAGGAACGCACCCAGGATCGTCAGCGCAAACGTCAGGATCGCGAGCATCAGGGTCCAGACCTTGAACCCGCCCCGTTTCTCCGACACCGCCAGCGAATGCAGCAGCGCAGTCGCGGTCAGCCACGGCAGGAACGAGGCGTTCTCCACCGGATCCCAGAACCACCAGCCGCCCCAGCCGAGCTCGTAATAGGCCCACCACGAGCCCAGTCCAATCCCCAGCGTCAGGAACGCCCAGGCGACCGTGGTCCAGGGCCGCGACCAGCGCGCCCAGGCAGCGTCCAGTCGCCCGCCGATCAGCGCCGCAATCGCGAATGCAAACACCACCGCCATACCGACATAACCCATGTAGAGCAGCGGTGGATGGATGATCATCCCCGGATCCTGCAACAGGGGATTCAGATCCGAACCATCCGGCGGCGCGGGAATCAGCCGGTCAAACGGATTGGAGGTCAGGATGGTGAAGGCCATGAAACCCACCCCGACCATGCCCAGCACCGCCAGCACCCGCGCCAGTACTTCCTTCGGGAGCGACTTGCTGAACACCGCGACCGCCACGGTCCAGCACGCCAGCAGGAACACCCACAACAGCAGCGAACCCTCGTGGCCGCCCCATACCGCGGTGAACTTGTACACCACGGGCAGCGTTTCGTTGGAATTCTGGGCAACGTAGGCAACCGAAAAGTCATTGCCGAGAAACGCCAGGGTCAGCGCCGCATAGGCCAGCGCGAGAAACACCAGCTGACCCATGGCCAGGGAGCGCCCCGCATGCATCAGCCGGTCATGCCCCAGTTGCGCCCCCACCAGCGGAATGATGGCCTGCAGACCTGCCAGGCAGAGAGCCAGGATCAGCGCGAAATTACCCAGTTCTGGCCACATGGATCAGTACCCTCCGGCCGCGTCGCCCGGGTGACCGGCTCGTTCGATCGCCTCCTGGGCCTCCGCCGGCATGTAGTTTTCGTCATGCCGCGCCATCACGTTGTAGGCGCGAAATACATGATCCGGGCCGATCCGGCCTTCGGCCACCACACCCTGCCCCTCGCGAAACAGGTCCGGGAGGATCCCGTCAAACACCACCGTGACGCTCTCGGCGGTATCGGTCACCCGGAAGGTCACCTCGGTAGACTGCGGATCGCGGATGACACTGCCCTCTTCCACCAGCCCGCCAATGCGAAAATTGCGCTCCGGCATCTCTGTCTTGGCCATGACCTCCGAAGGGGTAATGAAAAACACCAGGGCATCCTGAAACGCGTTCAGAACCAGTGCCGTGGCGATGCCCAGCCCCGCCAGCGCACTCACCACAATGCCCAGTCGCTTGTTGCGTCGCTTCACGCGCCACCTCCTTCATTCATGGAAGGCCCGGACATGCCCGCCGCACGTGCCCGTCGCCGAATCATCCTGTACACCCGCTGCCGACGCCGGGCCAGGAGCAGGACCTCCGCCAGAAACAGGACCAGTGCCGCCCCGTACGACCCCCAGACCCAGGGACCGTGCCCGCCCATCGCCAGAAAATCACCAATCCCGTCCCACATCAGTGGCGCCCCCTCTCCAGTACCGCGGATCCGGGATCACCATCGTGCTGCCCGGTCCCCGCATCCGTTTCGCCCAGCATGACACGCCGCACCCAGCCCGCATCCGCCGAACGCTCGAGTGCCTCGACCTGGGCGCGTCGCAAGCCGATCGCCGCCGCATACAACCAGCACGCCAGTGTCATCAGCAGCAGCGCCGCGAACATCGACGGCGCCATGCTGGGGGCGTCGGTGGCCGTGACCGACATGCCCTGGTGCAGGGTGTTCCACCACTTCACCGAGAAATAGATGATCGGGACATTGACGACCCCCACGATCGCGAGCAGCGAGGCCGCGCGCCCCCCCTTTTCGCGATCGGTGGCCGCGGCGTGCAGCGCCAGATACCCAAGGAAAAGGAATAACAGAATCAGCGACGAGGTCAGGCGGGCATCCCAGACCCAGTACGTGCCCCAGGTCGGCGCCCCCCACAGCGAACCGGTCCACAGCGCCAGCGCCGTCATCAGCGCACCGGTCGGCGCGAGGCTGCGCGCCATCACGTCGGCCAGGCGCACCCGCCAGGCCAGGTGGATGATCGCGTAGATCGCCATCAGCAGATACAGGAACATACCCATCCACGCGGTGGGCACATGCAGGAACATGATGCGGTAGCTGTTGCCCTGCTGATAGTCGGGCGGCGCCACGAAAAATCCCACATAAAGCCCCGCCACCGCGAGCAGGGCGGCCCCGCCCCAAAGCCATGGCACCAGCCGATCCACCAGGGCATGGAAAGCCGGTGGCGAAGAAAACCGGAACCAACGGATACGTGGGCGTGCACTCATATGCAAATCCTCAATCCAGCGCAATGCGCAACGCAGCCGCCACCGCCAGGGGTGTCAGTGGCAGCGCGGCGACCAGCAGGGCGCCCAGCAAATAGTAATGAGGCAGGAAATCGCCGCCCTGCATCGCCTGGGAGACCGCTCCGGAACCCAGGATCAGAACCGGCACGAACAGGGGCAGGATCAGTAGCGCCATCAACGCCCCGCCCCCGCGCACCCCCAGGGTGAGGGCAGCCCCGGTAGCCCCCAGCAGCGCGAGAACCGGGGTCCCCAGGGCCAGAGAAACCGGAAGCACCACCAGTTCCTCGCCGCGCAGCCCCAGGGTGTAACCCAGGACCGGCGACAACACCACCAACGGGAGTCCCAGAGCAAGCCAATGGGCAGTTACCTTGGCGAGCACCACCAGCGCCAACGGCTGCGGGATCAGGGCCAATTGTTCCAGCGTCCCGTCGCGCCAGTCGTCGGCGAACAGGCGATCCAGTGCCAGCAGGCTGGCCAGGGCCGCCGCCACCCACATGGCACCGGGGGCGAGTTCGCGCAGGATCTCCGGCTCCGGCCCCACCGCCAGCGGAAACAGCATGATCACGATCGCGAAAAACGCCACCACCGTGAGAACATCCTGCCGCCGCGTGACGATCAGCGAGACGTCCCGTCGCAGCAGCGTCCATAGCGTGCGTCCCATGCAAACCGTCAGCCCAACTCGAGGACACGCGTGTCCCCGACATCCTCGATCGGCTGATGGCTCGTCGCAACCACCATACCGCCCCGCCCCAGGTGCTCGCGCACCAGACCGGACAGCCAGCCCACTGCGCCCCGGTCCAGGGCGTTGTACGGTTCGTCCAGGATCCACAGGGTTGCCTGCGAAAGCACCAGACGCGCCAGCGCACACCGGCGGCGCTGCCCCTGCGAAAGATATCGCACAGGGATATCCTCGTAGCCCGCGAGCCCGACCCGGGACAGGGCCTGCTCACGCGCATGCTCAGTGTGGCTCTCGCCGCGCAAGCCGCCGTGTACTTCGAGATTCTCGAGCGGAGTCAGCTCGTCCTTCACGGCTTCGCGATGCCCGATATAGAGAAGGGCCCCCACGAACGCGTCGTATGCCGCAATCGGCTGCCCGCGCCAAAGCACCGCGCCCGCCGCCGGACGGGTCAGCCCGCACAACGCGCGCAGCAGCGTGGTCTTGCCGCAGCCGTTCTCGCCCTTCACAAACAGGAAGTCTCCCGCGCCAAGAGAGAACTCCACATTCCGGAAGAGATCCCGGCCCCCGCGTCGGCAGTGCAGGGAACGTGCCTCCAGCCGTGTCTCGTTCACCGTGATGCCGGAGGCACCGTGCGAATCCGCCATGAACCCTCGCCACTATGGTTTCTGAATTCGGCCGCCGGCCCGGTCGATCGCGATGACCACTGCCGAACACCCCTCCCGCGCGCCTGACGAATCCCTGTGACGCCTCGCAAATTGCGGGAATGCATCGGACAAACCCTACAATTCGTACATTATTTAGACGGAATCCACGACCTTGTCAATCCAACTCTGACCAGTTTGCGCATTTCCTGCGCAAACTGGAATACCCGTATATACGCATACACAGATTTTCTGGGCAGAACGAACCATCAGCGCCGCCTGCTCGCCCTGATCGAGCCCGCGCTTTATTCCCGGTATGAAGATCGCATTCAGAAGCGGTAGTTCACCGACCCCATCAACAGATGCGCGGTATAGTCGAGTGGCTCCT
>SKNJ01000208.1 GCA_007120575.1 Thioalkalivibrio sp. | reverse complement strand
TGGTCTCGCGCAGCGGACGGGCATGCAGGACCACGCCACTGGTGACTGCCGCCCCGGAGCCCGTCATGCTACGCGACGCCCGCGGGCGGTCACCGTGTCTCTTCGATGCCGAGTTCGCGCAGGGCCCGCGGGCTGCGGGTCCAGTCCGGCTCGACCCGCACCGTAAGGCGCAGCATCACCTTGCGCCCCAGCAGCTCCTCGAGCTGAACGCGTGCCGCCTGGCCGATCTTTTTAAGACGCTGGCCACCCTTGCCAATCACGATGCCCTTCTGGCTGTCGCGCTCGACCAGCACCACGGCATCGATGTGGGTGGTACGGGGTTCGTCCGCCCAGCTCTCCACACGTACCGCGACAGCGTATGGCACCTCCTGACCCAGACGTTCCAGCATCGCCTCGCGGATCATCTCCTCGGCGCGGAACCGCTCCGGGCGATCGCTGAGCTGCTCCGGGTCGTACAGGAACGGGCCGCTCGGCAAATGCGCGCGGATCTCGTCAATCAATCCGGGAAGGTTCGAGCCCCTGTGTGCCGAGATCGGGACCACCCCGGCATACGCAAAGGCCTGCATGCGCTGCTCGATGAACGGCAGCAAGGCCTCCTTCTCCCGGTACTGGTCGATCTTGTTGATCACCAGCAGGGCCGGGCGCCCGGAATCGCGGATCGCCCTCTCGATATACTCGTCGCCGGCATCGAAACGGCCGGCCTCCACCAGGAAGCACACCAGGTCGGCATCCGCCAGCGCGTGGCTGGCGGTGCGGTTCAGCACCTGGTTGACGAGCTGGGTGCGCTCACGGTCGATCCCCGGCGTATCCATCAGCACGATCTGGTCGTCGGCAGCGGTCACGATGCCGAGGATACGATTGCGGGTGGTATGCGGGCGGCGCGTGGTCGCCGCCAGCTTCTCCCCGACCAGGCGGTTCATCAGCGTGGTCTTGCCGACATTCGGGCGCCCGATCAATGCCACCAGGCCGCACCGGGTCGGCGCGGATCCGATCTCGGCGGATTCTGGCCCTGGCTGCTGTTCATCCATCGTGTTCATTGCTCCCGGGTCTGCTGAAGACGGCGCAGGGCGGCCTCGGCGGCGGCCTGTTCCGCACGGCGCCGGCTGGAACCCCGCCCGTGCTGGCCCCAGCCCTGGGTCGGCAAATGCACCGACACGGTGAACTGGCGCTGGTGGTCGGGCCCGGCCACTTCCAGCACCTCGTAGACCGGGAGCTCGGCATTGTTGCCCTGCAGCTGTTCCTGCAACCGGGTCTTCGGATCCTTCAGCGATTCCGCAGAAGGCAGGCTGGCCAGGCGCTCGGCGTACAGGGCCAGGGTAAAGTCACGCGCAGCCTGCATCCCGGCCTCGCGGTAGGTCACCCCGATCAGGGCCTCGACCGCGTCGGCAAGAATGGAATCACGTCGCTGGCCGCCGCTCTTGCGTTCACCCTCGCCCAGGTTAAGGGTGCCCTCCAGCCCGCTCTCGCGAGCCAGTGCGGCCAATGATTCGCGATTGACCAGGGCCGCGCGCAGCCGGGTCAGGTCGCCCTCCGGGGCATCGGGCAACTGCTCGAACAGGGCATCCGCGATCACCAGTCCGAGCACCGCGTCACCCAGGAACTCCAGGCGCTCGTTATGCCGGCCGCCGGCACTACGATGGGTCAGGGCCTGATGCAGGCCCTCGCCATCGCGGACCGACACCGGCAGCAGGCTGCGGAAATCGGGGCGTTTCAACGACACACGCTTACCGCCATGCGATCACGGGGTCAGTTCCTCGGTGCGGGAGAAGCGCGCCACGGTATCCACGTTCCCCAAAAACGGCCGCCGCACCTCGTACTCGATCCGAATCCGGCCGTCTTCGAGGCGCTGGAAATTCTCTTCCTCGATCCCGTCGTAGACCGAGTTGATCTGGAAACGCCGACTGATGTCCCGCCACAGCTCGCGCTCGCTCTTCTCCGACGCACCCGGCTGTGCGGCCACGTCCTGCAGGATGGAACGCACCGTCAGGTACTGCGTGTACTGAGTTCCCATCCGCACCACGAAGGTCACCACCAGCAGCGCGAGAAAGATCAGCGCCAGGATCGTGACAAGCCCCGCCCCGCGCATGGATTTCCTGGAATTCTGCATCGCCCCGTCCCCTTGCCTGGATTGCCGTCGCCGCATTACCGGATCGACTGGCCGATCCGGGAAAAGTCCTTGTGAGCCCCATTGTAATCCCAATGCAGCCAGATAAAGAGCGCCCGCCCGACCAGGGCGTCCTCGGCGACGAAACCCCACACCCGGCTGTCGCTGGAGTTGTCGCGATTGTCGCCCACCATGAAGTAATGCCCCTCGGGCACGGTCACCGCCCCTTCCAGTTTCGGCTGGTCCTCGCGCATCAGGGTGCGGTAGGTGCGCTCGCCCAGGGTTTCCTCGTACAGCGTGGCACCGGTCATCAGATCGCCGGAGCCTTCGCCCTCGAAGGTGCCGATCGGGGTGGCCTCCTGCGGCTCCCCATTGATGTACAGCGACTGGTTGCGAAACTCGATGGTATCGCCGGGCAGGCCGATCACCCGTTTGATGTAGTCCTCTTCCGGGTTGCGCGGATACTTGAACACGACCACTTCGCCGCGCTCCGGCTTGCCGGTCTCGAGGATCCTGGTCCGGGTCACCGGCAGGCGCACGCCATAGGAGAACTTGTTGACCAGGATAAAGTCCCCGACCAGCAGGGTTGGCATCATCGACCCCGACGGGATGCGGAACGGCTCGGCCACAAACGAACGCAGCACCAGCACAATCAACAGCACCGGAAAGAACGAGCGCGAATAGTCCACGAACCACGGCATGCGCGCCTGCCGCTCGGGGCTCAGGCGGCGCCGCAGAAACGCCCAGGCCAGCCAGATGGCACCCGTGACGGCGGTGGCCACCACCAGGATGAATTCCAGATTTGCCATGCAAAACCCTCTGTCGTCGCGCGCCGCGCGCGCGTCCGGGAGCAACCGCTCCGAATCCTCGCCGCGCCAGGCGCGCCGTATCAGTCCTCGTCCACCGAGAGCACCGCCAGGAAGGCCTCCTGCGGCAGCTCGACCCGGCCGATCTGCTTCATGCGTTTCTTGCCGGCCTTCTGCTTCTCCAGCAGCTTGCGCTTGCGCGACACGTCGCCGCCATAGCACTTGGCCAGTACGTTCTTGCGCATGGCCTTGACCGTGGAGCGCGCAATGATCTTCGAACCGATCGCCGCCTGGATCGCGACCTCGTACATCTGGCGCGGGATAATCTTCGCCATGCGCTCGGTCAGCTCGCGCCCGCGAGAATCCGCGTGGTCGCGATGCACGATCGCCGACAGCGCATCCACTCGCTCGCCGTTGATCAGGATGTCCACACGTACCAGCGGCGAGGCCTGGAAGCGCACCGGATGGTAATCGAACGAGGCGTAGCCGCGGGTCGCCGACTTCAGGCGATCGAAAAAGTCCAGCATCACCTCGGACATCGGCAGCTCGTAGGCCAGCTGCACCTGACGCCCCAGGTACAGCATCTTGGTCTGCACCCCGCGCTTTTCAACGCACAGGGTAATCACCGCGCCAACGTAGTCCTGCGGCACCAGGATATTGGCCTCGATGATCGGCTCGCGGATCTCGGCAAGCTCGTTGATCGGCGGAAGCTCGGAGGGGTTGTGTACCGACACCACCTCGCCGTCGACCTTCTCCACCTCGTAGACCACAGTCGGCGCGGTGGTGATCAGATCCAGGCCGTATTCGCGTTCCAGGCGCTCCTGCACGATCTCCATGTGCAGCATCCCGAGGAAGCCGCAGCGAAAGCCGAAACCCAGCGCCTGCGAAGTCTCCGGCTCGAAACTGAGCGCCGCATCGTTCAGACGCAGCTTGTCCAAAGCATCACGCAAGTCGTTGAAGTCGTCCGAGCTGATCGGGAACAGCCCCGCAAACACCCGCGGCTGGACTTCCTGGAAGCCCGGGATCGGCTCGTCCGCCGGATTGCTGAAATCGGTAAAGGTGTCCCCGACCTTGGCCCCGGTGATGTCCTTGACGGTGGCAATCACGTAACCGACATCCCCGACTTCCAGGGTGGCGCGGTCCACCGGCTTGGGCGAGAACACACCCACTCGGTCCACGTCATGGGCGCGCCCGACGGACATCGCCATGATCTTCTGCTTCGCACGGATCCGGCCGGCCTTGACCCGCACCAGTGCAACCACGCCCAGGTAATTGTCATACCAGGAGTCGATCACCAGCGCCTTCAGCGGGGCGTCCGAGTTGCCCTCCGGCGGCGGGATCCGGCGCACGATCTCCTCTAGCAGCTCGGTAATCCCCTCGCCGGTTTTCGCCGACACGCGCAAGGCATCGGTCGCCTCGATGCCGATCACGTCCTCGATCTCGGCAGCGACCCGGTCCGGTTCCGCCGCCGGCAGGTCGATCTTGTTCAGGACCGGGACCACTTCCAGCCCCTGGTCAATCGCGGTATAGCAGTTCGCCACGCTCTGGGCCTCGACACCCTGCGAGGCATCCACCACCAGCAGTGCGCCCTCGCAGGCGTACAGCGAGCGCGACACCTCGTAGGAGAAGTCCACATGCCCCGGCGTGTCGATCAGATTCAGCTGATAGCGCTCGCCATCCTCCGCGTCGTAGTAGAGCGACACGCTCTGCGCCTTGATGGTAATGCCGCGCTCGCGCTCCAGGTCCATGGAGTCCAGAACCTGTTCCGACATCTCCCGCTCGGACAGGCCGTGACAGCCCTGGATCAGCCGGTCAGCAAGCGTGGATTTGCCATGGTCAATGTGCGCGATGATGGAAAAATTGCGGGTTAGTCGGGTATCGCTCATGCGCTCGCCAGTTCGTCCAGCAGTGCCGATCGGTCGAGAAAATGGCAGCAGAGAATGTCACCGTCGACCGCGAGGACCGGTACCAGGACGTTGAAACGTTCCCGCAGTTCCGGATCCTCGTCGATGTCGACGATCTCGAGCGCGAAAGTATAACGGCTTTTGAGGGCCGAAAGCTCTGCCAGCATCTGGTCGCAGAGTCCGCAGCCCTCGCGGTGGTAGAGCGTGAGACGACGTTCCATCGCGAGCGGCCCCACCCGGGCGGGCACCCGAGCAGCCTCGCCGAGGCTCACTCGGAAGGTATGCGCAGCGCGATAAAGGTCGGATTGCCGCCGCGATGGATCAGCACCGGCACCGTACGACCCGGCTCCGCCTCCGCGACATACTCCTCCAGTTCCTGCACCGAGGTCACGCCACGCCGCCCGAACTGCAGGATCACGTCACCGGAACGGATACCCGAGGACCGCGCGGGATTGTCGATCACCTCGGTGACCACCACGCCACCTTCCACGCCCAGCTCTTCCCGGGTCTCGGCATCCAGGTTCTCCAGGCGCATGCCCAGCAGGCTTTGCGGCTCGGCGGGGTCTGCCTGTTCGCGCTGCGGGCCCCCGCGACGCGCCGCGACATCGTCCGGCAGGCGTTCGATGGTCACCCCCAGGGTCAGGGTCTCCTCGCCGCGGCGGACCTCCACCTCGACCTCGGAGCCCACTGGAGTGCGGCCGACGATCGGCGGCAACGCGCTGGAGTTGGGCACCTCGATGCCATTGAACGACAGGATCACGTCACCGGTCTCGAAGCCGGCCGCCTCGGCCGGGCTGTCGGCCTGCACCCGCGCCACCAGCGCGCCGGTGGGCTTGTCCATGCCGAACGACTCGGCCAGGTCCCGGGTAACCTCCTGGATCAGTACGCCCAGCCAGCCGCGCGTGACTTCGCCATCACGCCGGAGTTGCGTGACCACGTCCTTGACCATCTCGATCGGCACCGCGAACGACAGGCCCATGAAGCCACCGGTACGGCTGTAGATCTGCGCATTCACGCCGATCACCTTGCCGTCCAGATTCAGCAGCGGACCCCCGGAATTGCCCGGATTGATGGCAACGTCGGTCTGGATGAACGGGACATAGTTCTCGCTGGGCAGGCTGCGCCCCTTGGCGCTGACGATCCCGGCGGTCACCGAATGGTCGAACCCGAACGGCGAACCGATCGCCAGCACCCACTCTCCGACCTTGAGATCGTCCGAGGAGCCCAGTTCCAGGGTCGGCAGGTCTTCCGCGTCGATCTTGATCAACGCGACATCACTCTGCGGGTCCTTGCCCACGATGTCGGCGGTAAACACCCGCCGATCGGACAGGTGCACCACGATCTCGGAGGCCCCCTCCACCACGTGGTTCGCAGTGATGATGTAGCCGTCCTCGGTGTAGATGAAGCCGGACCCCAGCGAGCTGCGTTCGAAGCGCTCCGGCATGCCAGGACCCTCGCCGCGCTCGCCGAAGAAGCGCTCGAACAGGTCCTCGAACGGTGTTCCCTCGAAGTCCGGCATGCCCCTGGCATGTGCCCGCTCCTGGGTGCGCGTGGTCGAGATATTCACCACCGCGGGGCTGTGCTCCTCGGCCAGCGGGACGAAATCCGGCAGCATGCGCGCAGAGGCCGGTAGCGAAAGCGCCAGCAGGGTCAGGGCCAGAAGGGCCCACTGAATCGGTTTCATCATGTTCAAGGCTCGCGTTGCGAATCGAAGTTTCATGCCTCTAGAGGCATTTGTCCGGTACAAGTTCCCGGCCCGGGTCAGACCCGCGAAGCGACCGTGCCCGTTCGCGGCGCGGAGCCCGGGTGGCGCTCCAGCAGCACCGGGGCCAGCTCCGGCGCGCGGCGGCGCAGCCAGATGCGCACCCCCGCCAGCCCCGCGCCGAAACCCAGCACCCCGCCGAGCAAGTAGACCCCTTCCCCGAACCCCGGCAACAGGAGCATCGCCAGCGCGGGGACACCAATCAGACCCGCCAGTGGCAACAGGTACATCGCCAGCGCCCCGGACACCAGGGCGTGATCGCGAATGCCGAGCGTCACGGAGTCACCGGGTTGCAACTGCCCGGAGTGAACCACACTGAGCTCTACCGCCTTGCGTCCAAGGACCTCGGAGAGCACCCCACTGCCACAGCCACTGCGCGCGGAACAGCTCCCGCAGGTCGACTGGCGCTGGATGCTCACCCGCGCGGTGTATCCATCCACCGACAGTACCTGGCCCTGTTCACGGATCCACTGACTCATGGCGCACGGCGCATGCAGGGCCGGCTAGTCACGCCGGGGCGGGTGATAGGAGATGGCGTCCATGACCTGTTGCACCGTACCCTTGGGCACATCGCCGACCACCGTCACCTGGTGTCCGGCCAGCGCGCGGGCGATCGCATGGGTCGCCCCGGCGCGTGTCGCCCCCTCGAACACCTGCCCCTCTTCCGCCGGTTCGACATACACCGATACCGAGGCCAGGCCATCGCTGAGGACGAAGTGCCTCGAGGCCACCCGGGCGCCGTTCACCGTCCGCTCGGTCGCGGCGATCGCCGTAAAGCCCGGCGGGAGGTTCTCGAACAGCCAGCCACCCAGCGAATCCTCGTCCTCCCAGTCCGGCTTCGTGTGCCCCGGATCGGCCCGGACCTCGATGCGCTCGGCATCCTCGCGGGTCGGCTCGAGGGCAGCCTCGGCCACCCCGTCCAGCAGCTCCAGTTCGGTGAACGCCAGACGCTCCAGCAACCGCCCCTTGGGGTCATAGAGCTCGCTCAGTAGCGGCAGTCCGGTGTCGTCGTGCAGGCAGTAGCGATGGGTGTAGCGAAACGGATCCAGCGAACGAGCCAGCACCAGGCGGCAATCGAACCCGGCAATCCGGTCCTTGCCCTGCAGGCTCAGTTCGTAGTGCTGATGGCGATCGAGCAGAAATACCGGTGCGCCGGCCGGCCAGTGTGGCGCGGCCTCGGAGCCGTCGTCCGGCGCCGCACGCGCCCCCTTCAGTACGCTCAGGCGATCCACCGAGCGCAGGATCTCGCGTTCGCTCCCGGTCAGCGTTTCGAGACGCTCGCGATAGCCGCCATCCTCGGCGGCATGCACTACGCGGATCGTGTCGATACGGCCCTCGCGCTGGAGCACGAAGGTCCCCTGATAGCTTTCGGAATGGAGACTCGCGGTCATCCGCTGCAGCCACTCCCCGGGTCCAAGTCCGCCCGCAAGGGCCTGTAGCGGGAAGCACAGGGCCGTGGCGAACAGCAGATGGGGCAACCCGTGCCGCATGCGGGGCTACTCGTCGCTTACCGAGTAGCGTACCCGGCCCAGTGCGGCCGACCCCGGGCCGGTCAACTCGGCATGGTTCTCCAGATAGCGGGCAAAGCGCGGGTCCAGTCCCTCGCCGGAACCCTGCTCCGCCGCCGGCTCTGCCGCGTCCCCGGTGCTCGCGGTCTGGA
>SKNJ01000151.1 GCA_007120575.1 Thioalkalivibrio sp. | reverse complement strand
GGTACGCAAGGTTGCTGATTACGTCGCTCGGCAACCCTTGACCAGGACCGGAGGAGCGAGGCCGTTATGGCTGAACCGATACTCGACATTCGAACCATGCGCCGCGCCGATCTCGACCTCGCCATCGAATGGGCGGCGCGGGAGGGGTGGAATCCCGGCATCCGTGACGCGGCCTGTTTCTTTGCCGCGGACCCTGAAGGTTTTCTGTTGGCGAGCCTGGATGACCAGCCGGTGGCGGTGATTTCGGCGGTGCGCTACGGGGAGGAATTCGGCTTCGTCGGCTTCTATATCGTCGAGCCGGCATTTCGCGGCCAGGGTTTTGGGTTACGCATCTGGCAAGCGGCGATGGAGCGTTTGGCGGGGCGAAACGTGGGGATCGATGGGGTGGTGGCGCAGCAGGAGAACTACCTCAAATCCGGTTTTCGTCTGGCCTATCGCAACATTCGCTACGCGGGTCGCCAGGGACCAGGCGGGAGTGGCGATGAGGCGGGGATCATTCCCTTGACGGAGATCCCCTTCGAGACGTTGGCGGCCTATGATCGCCGTCACTTTCCCGCGCCCAGGGAGGATTTCCTGCGGACCTGGATCGCGCAGCCTGGCGGCGCGGCTCGAGGCGCGTGGGATGGCGCTCGATTAAGAGGTTACGGGTTGATTCGGCCTTGTCGCCAGGGTCACAAGATCGGGCCGCTTTTCGCGGATGATCCCGAGGTCGGCGAGCGCCTGTTCCAGGCCCTGACCCGCTCGGTCGGGGAGGGAGAACTCTTCTACCTGGATATTCCCGAAACCAATCCGGACGCTGTCGATCTCGTCTGCCGGCACGCCATGGAAATGGTGTTCGAAACCGCACGCATGTACACCGGTGAATGTCCTCGCTTGCCGATCTCTTCCATGTTTGGCGTGACCTCTTTCGAATTGGGCTGAGCGGAATGTGCGCGCGGATCGTCCCCTCGGCGATGGTGTGTAGTGGTCAAACGATTTCGGACACCTCGATGAGTGATCCGGCTGTCCTTTTTCGCTCGCGGGTGTTGGGCGACAGGCGGCCCGGGGTCGAGTGCCTTCGGCGCTCGCTGCAGAAGCCGACGATGTGGTCAGTAAGATCTCGGACCACCTCCCTGTGATTGGCGTAGTCGCGCCGCCAGGCGCCGCTGGTGCACTGATACCCCTGATCTGAGTGGACCAGCAGGCCGGGCTCGGGCTGCCAGCTCTGCAGCGCAGTGCGCACTGCGAAACGGTGGGAGACCTTCAGCGAACACGCCCTGGGCACCGAATGGGCACGGCGTGGGCACACGAGTTGGGCGCGGCGCCCAAACGAGAAAGGGGCTGCCGAGGCAACCCCTTGAATTAGGTGGTGGCTACGCCCTGATTCGAACAGGGGACCCCATCATTATGAGTGATGTGCTCTAACCAGCTGAGCTACGTAGCCGTGCGGGCTGCGAATTCTCCGGAGCCCGCAGCGCAAAGTCAAGTAGATACGGCGAACGAATCAGATCTGCAAGCGCTCGACCACGCGGCCATGCCGGAGGTGTTCTTCCAGGATCTCGTCGATGTCGCGTTCGTCGTGGTAGGTGTACCAGACCCCTTCCGGGTAGACCACCGCGATCGGGCCCTCGTTGCAGCGGTCCAGACAGCCGGCGGTGTTCACCCGCACCTGGCCTTTGCCGTGAATCCCCAGGGCCTTGGCCCGGTCCTTGGCATAGGCGCGCATCTCGGACGCCCCGTGGTCCTCGCAGCAATTGTCGTCCTCGCGGCAATTGGTGCAGAAGAAGATATGGCGCTGGTAATACCCCATCGAATCCTCCGTCAGGCAGCTTTCCACATGATAGCGCCGTTTCCTGCGGACAGCGCAAAGCAGACGCGATCAGCGGAGACGATAGACCAGGCTGAGCTCGGTAATGGTATCGGTGTTTTCGATACCCGGATCAACGTCGGTGTTGTGCTTCATGGTCAGGCTGGTGCGCAGTGCCATGCGGCTCGAGATATCGGCGCTTACGGCCAGGATGTTCTCGATTTCGGTGTTGTCGCTGCCGGCCAGCACCAGCAGTTCATCGGTCAGGCGCGCGGTCTCGCTGATGTCCCAGCGCAGGTGGCCGGCCAGGCGACCGACCGGCTCGCGATCGGTATCGCCACTGCTGCGAATGCGCGCCTGGCGCACACCGGCACCGACCTCTCCATCCAGTTGCACGCGCTCGGCATCGATCAGGCGGCGGCCATACCCGGCGGTGGCCGAGGTCTGGTAGCTGTAATTGCTGAAGCGGTCGCGCTCATAGCGCAGTGCACCGAACAGATAGTCGTGCTCTCCGAGCTTGCGATCAGCCTGATAGGCGCCGATGTACCGCTGCCCGGTCGTGGCATCGTCTTCTTCGTGGAAGGACGCGTCCAGGCGCAGGCGATTCCGCCACGCGGGGGTCGTATGTTCACCCCGGAAGCGTCCGGTGAGCGTGGTCGATTCGGTGTTCCCGGTGGTGGCCGAGCCCCCCAGTTCGATGGTCGAGGCCCAGCCCTCGGCCTCCCAGGCCAGGGCCGGAGAGGCTGGTATGCTGGCCAGCATGAACGATGCCAATACACAGCGGACGGGGCGCGACGAACGCACGAGCATGGAAGAGCCTCCGGAATCGAGTGAACCGGTGACCCTAGCAAAACCGCTGGGGGCCCCGGGTCAGCCCCAGCGCTTCGAGGGCCTTTCTGCCGCCGACCAGTGCGTGCACTGTGGCCTGTGTCTGCCGCATTGCCCGACATACGCCTGGCATGCGGTCGAGGGCGACTCCCCGCGCGGACGGCTGACCCTGATGCAGGGGCTCGCGCAGGGGCATCTGGAGCCCGAATCGCCGCGCCTGCGCGAACATCTGGAGGGCTGCCTGGGCTGTCGCTCCTGCGAGGCCGTATGTCCCGCCCGGGTGCCGTTCGCTGCGCTGATGGACCGGGCGCGTGCCATCCTGGTCGACCACCCCGCCACGCATTCCCCTGGCGAACGGCTGCGCCATGCGGCCCAGCACCAGGCCATGAAGCACCCGCTGCTGCGCGACATCGGCGGCCTGGCCGCACGCGGGGCCGTGCGCCTGCGTGCCCAGCGGCTGCTGCCGCAAGGGCCCTGGCGCCGCAGCGTCGAGCACGTCGGGGCCTCGCTGGCGCGCGCACCGCACCTGCGAGGCACGGTCACCCCGGAGACAGCCGATGTGCTGCTGTTCACCGGCTGCATGGATCGGTTTTTTACCGGGCCCGACCTGGAAGCTGCACTGCGGGTCCTGGACAGGCTGGGGTTTGGCGTCGCAATCCCGCCGGGGCAGACCTGCTGCGGCGCGCTGGCACGGCACGCCGGTCACACTGGCGAGGCCCAAGAACTCGAGGCCCGCAACCTCGCTGCATTTGCACACCCGGAACGACCGGTCATCGTGCTGGACAGCGGCTGCGAGGCCAGCCTGCGCGAGTACCCCGAAGGCGGCCCGGGGAGCCGGGTCTCCAGCCTGACCCGCTTTCTGCTCCGCTATCTGCGGGCCACCCCGGACGCCGCCCCCTGGCTGGACCGGCCGGTGCGCGTGGCCCTGCACCTCCCCTGCACCCTGCGCAATGTGACCCGCGAGGGCCGCGAACTCCCCGAACTGCTGGCACGACTGCCCGGCGTAACGCTCGCCTCGGTGTCCGCGGCCCCCAACTGCTGCGGCGCCGGCGGCACGGCGATGCTGACCCAGCCACGCATGGCGGATGACCTCGGCCGCGCAACCCTCGCCGCGCTGCGCGCGGACCAGCCCGACATCATCGTCAGCGCCAATGTCGGCTGCTCGGTGCACTTGCGGGCCCTGGTGGAAGAGGGAATTCCGATCCTCTCGCCAGCCCGGTTTCTCGCTGGCCGTCTGGCGCGCCCCTGACTGCAGGCACCGCTTGCGGTACGCTTTGGCAAAGTAGCGTTATCGCACCAGTCCCCCGCGGAGCCGAGCCATGCGTCGTCTATCCCCCCTTGACCACCTGATTGCCCAGGCCGACGCCTTTGTGAAAGTGGTCTCCGGCCATGCCCGTTCGACTGGCCGTCCCTCGCCGGGTGGCGAGGATGCCGAGGCCCTGCTGGACGATCAGGAACGCCTGCTGTCCAGCCGCCTGATGCGGGTCAACCACGCCGGCGAGATTGCCGCCCAGGGGCTGTACCAGGGCCAGATGGTGACCGCCCGCAATCCGGCAATCCGCGAGCAGCTCGACCAGGCCTCGCGCGAGGAGGGCGACCACTTGCACTGGTGCGCCCGGCGTGTCCATCAGCTGGGCGGGCATACCAGCCTGCTGGGCCCGTTCTGGTACATGGGTTCATTCGGCATGGGCGCACTGGCAGGCCTGACCGGCGACGCCTACAGCCTGGGCTTCATCGACGAGACCGAACGCCAGGTGGAGCGCCATCTCGATCGCCATCTGGAACGGCTGCCGAAACACGACTCGGTGTCCGCAAGGATCCTGGAACAGATGAAACAGGACGAGATCGAGCACGGTGCGCACGCGATGGCGATGGGCGGCAAACCACCACCATGGCCGGTGCGCCGCCTGCTGATGCCGGTCACCGCCGCGGTGATGACGCGCACCGCCTACTGGATCTGAGCAACGCCGGCGCGGCGGCCAAAGCCAGGCACCGATCTGCTGAGCACGGAGCGCGGCCTTTTCCTGCTCTCTGTCTCGCGTTACGCAGTCCCCGCTACGCGCTTCGAGAGACCGAACAGGGCCGCTCCCCTGTCACGCTCGCGACGACCGCCCGAATCCAGCCGGCTGCCGGGCGATTCGCTTGGCAACATGCCGCGGTTGCCGGAGAATGTTGCGGATATATTGAGGAAACGTGGATCTGTGTTTTCTTGACGACCGTCCCGCGCCGCATGCGGCGCACCGACCACAGGAGCCGCCATGCCAGGCGCCGGACCAGGACAGGAAATCCTGCACTTCCTGATCAGTACGATCTTCGGGATCTACATCATCCTGCTCATGCTGAGGGTGATCTTCGGCCTGGTACGGGCCGACTACTACAACCCGATCTCGCAGACCATCGTCAGCCTCACCAATCCGCCACTGCAGATCATGCGACGGGTCATCCCCTCGGTGGGCCGTGTGGACCTGGCGGCGATCGTGCTGATCCTGGTGCTCAAATTCATCGAACTGTGGCTACGGGTAACGATCGCCGGGCTGGACGCCGGGGCGGGGGTGATCCTGATGGTCGCCATCCGCGACCTGCTCACCACGGTCATCTGGATCTTCATGATCGCGCTGATCGTGGAGGTGGTCATGAGCTGGATCCAGGCCGGGGGCGGCGGCAACCCGAACAATCCCATCATGCGCCTGGCCGGCAGCCTGAACCGCCCAATCCTGGGACCGCTTCGGCGCGCCCTCCCGCATACCGGTGCCATCGATTTCTCGCCGATGATTGCGTTGATCGGCCTGTATATCCTGTTGATCATCGTGCGCTCTTTTTGAACCGGCAGGACTCGGTCAGCGTTCTGCCCCTCCGGGCTGGTTTCATCCGGTAGAAAAGGCGCGATCCCGGATGTTTCATGAATTCGCGTGATGATCGCGCAGGATATTGGCCGCACAGGGGATTTTTCGAAGGAGCGGCGTATGGGGCAATACGGCCGACTGAGGAAAATTCCCTGTGCGGTCATAGAGACCAGCGAGGACGCGTGCAATTCATGAAATATCCGGGCTAGACTCGAAAACATGGGGACAACCTGGTGTTGGCCCCGATCCCCAACAGCACAGGAGTCGACCATGGCAAGACTGCATCGGGTTCTCACCGGTTTTATCGTCGCGCTGGCGGCGGTTGTTCTCGGCGGCTCGATCGCCTCCGCCAACGAGGCGGAGTTCGACAACTACGTTGTTCACTACAACGTGATCAACACCACCTTCCTGTCACCCGAAGTGGCGCAGGCGTACAACGTTCGGCGCAGCGCAAGCCGCGCAATGGTCAACGTAACCGTGATGGAGCGGACCGACGCCGGCATGCAGCCGGTTTCCGCCGAAGTCGGCGGCACGGCCATCAACATGAACCAGCAGGTCCGCACCCTGCGTTTTCGCGAGATCCGGGATGGCGACGCCATCTATCACCTGTCCGAATTGCCGGTGCGCGGCGGTGAGGAGCTGGAATTCGAACTCGAAATCCTGCCCGCCGACAGCGACCGCACCAAAACGGTGAACTTCCGACAGACGTTCTACGCGGACTGATCCACCCCTGCCGCCCGGGCCCGGGCGGCAGGTTTCACCCCGCCGGCAGGCTCAGCAGCATCCAGCCCCCGTACAACGCGATCGCGGCTCCCGCGAACTGACGCACCCAGGGACGGCGCACGAATCCCGCCAGGCGCGCGGCGAACACCCCCATCAACAGCAGATTGGGCAATGTCCCGAGCGCAAACGCGCCCATCAGCGCGGCCCCCTCCAGCGCGCCCCCCGCGCTCAGCGACCAGGCCAGCACGCTGTAGACCAGCCCGCAGGGCAGCCAGCCCCACAGCCCACCCACCACCAGGGCCTGCCCGGCGTGGCGCACCGGCAGAAAGCGCCGCCCCAGCGGCTCGATCCGCCGCCACAGCAAACCCCCGGCGCGTTCCAGACGCGCCAGCACCGGCCACCAGCCACCGATATAAAATCCCAGCAGGACCAGAAAGATCGCGGCGACTCCCTGCAACACCTGCTGCCCGGCCGGCAGGCCACCCAGCAGGGTCGCCCCCAGCCAGCCGGCCAGCGCGCCCGCGATCACGTAACTGGCCATGCGCCCCAGATTGTAGGCGAGCAGCAGATCCAGCCCCGGGCCCCGCTGGCCGGCATGCCCCATCGAGATCGCGCCAACGATCCCGCCGCACATCCCCAGACAGTGGACTCCACCCAGGATGCCGACAGCGGCCGCCGCCAGGAAAGTACCGGGATCGGCCATCAGGCCACCCCTCCGTCAGTCACGCTCGGCGTCATCGCCCAGCACCTCCAGCTTGGTACGGATAAAGGTGGAATGCGGCACATACAGCAGATCCGCCAGACGCCGGATCACCGCCTCCTGCCGCTTGTGCAGGTCCTGGTTGGCCCACGCTGCACGCCACAGGGCGCGCAGAATGTCGGCCTTCTGCCCCGCGTCGAACGCGGCGTTGACCTCGCGCACCACCGGGTGCAGGGAAACCAGCTCGTCGCTGCTCTCGCGCGCGATATCCAGCAGCGCGTCGGCGGCCGTGCCATCGAGCCCGAACAGCTCGATCAGGCTGGCGCGCACGCTGGCCAGCTCCGCATCGCGCAAGTGAAAGTCCGCCCGGCAAACCTCCATCAGCAGGGCAGCCGCCGCGCGCTGCAAACGCTCGTGCTGCTCCGCGGGCACAGCCTCCGGGGCCGTGGCACGCATGAGCTCCTGCCAGCGACGGCGTAACTGTTCGATCATCTTCTGCTCCCCGCCAACGCGGAAGTCGAATTTTCTGACCCGTGGACCACCCGCCGCGCCGGGAATTCCGGTGCCCGTACAGCTGCCGGGCCCGCGGAGATTGCGTATGGTGTTTCCATGTCGGGCACCACACCACCCCCTGACCTTCTGCTGCTGTCCGGCGGCATCGAAAGCAGCGCGCTGCTGGCGTGGCGGCATGCTGCCGGCCACGCCCTGCGCGCAGCCTGGGTCGATTATGGCCAGCGCAATGCACAACGCGAGCAGGCTGCGGTCGACGCACTGGCCGCAACCTACCCCGTCGACCCGGTCCATCTCGACCTGAAGGGGCTGCGCGCACCGTTCGCCCGGCACGCCAACTGGGTTGGCCACGTTCCGCTGCCGCAGCGCAATCTGCTGGTCCTGGCGGTGGCGGTCAATCTCGCCGAACACCTGGGCGCCGGACGCATCCTTCTGGCATTGAACCAGGCCGACCAGGAACATGGCCCCGGCAGTCGCCCCGCCTTCGTCCGCCGGTTCGCGGAACTGGCAGCGGAACTGGTGCCGGATTTGACGGTGGAGGCACCCCTGCTGGAATACTCCAAGGCCCGCGTAATCCGCGAAGCCACCCCCCTGGGCATCGACTGGGGCATGACCTGGAGCTGCCTTCTGGCACAATCACGCCACTGCGGCCGCTGCCCGCAATGCCTGGCGCGGCGTGCGGCGTTCACCGAGGCCGGCGTCCCCGATCCCACCGACTATCGCGAGCTCCCCGGATAACCGACACCCCCGACCCGATCCCGCACCACATCGTCGAGCGCCCGGAGATTGCGATCCTTACTGGCGAGAGTTTGCAACTGCACTGGGCCGAGCCCGATTCCTCCCGGGCCTGGTGGGGCAGGGTGGTCCCGCGAGCGGTC
>SKNJ01000343.1 GCA_007120575.1 Thioalkalivibrio sp. | reverse complement strand
CTGGATATCGGCCATCGGCATCTCGTCTCCCCTTCGGAAGCGTGGAACAAAGCCGGTCCGGCTTCCTGTCTGGAGCATAGTCGCCGCACCCCAGAGTGGCCATCCAACCCCACAGCCCATGCAGCAAAAAGACCCTGCCGGGGCAGGGTCCTGATGCGGAAGACGCGGTTTGAACCGCGCTTCCCCAGGCACGTCCCTGTGCCCCGCGCGGGAACGACAGCCTCAGTCGATGACTCCGCTCACCCAGTAGCTCACGTATTGCGGATGATCGTTGATGAAACGATCCACGGCCTCGTCGTAGGAGTTCTCCTGAGCAAAGAACATCGCCTCCTCCAGGGTCTCGAGGTCGATATACATACGCCCGATCATCATCGCGACATCATGATATTCCTCGGCAAACCCTTCGCGTGCGAGTGCGTGGATACGCTCGAAGCCGCCCAGTGCGCCCTGCGGGTCCTCGAGGTAGCGCAGCTCGTGGGCACCAAACTTCCAGTGCGGGCTCCAGCCGGTCACCACGATCCATTCGTCACGCCGGATCGCGCGTTCCAGGGCCGACGTCATGCCGGCGCCGGACGAGATCTGCAGGTCATACCCGTCGAGCCCGTAGCTGTCGATGGCCTCCTGCGACAGCCGCGTCAGACCGGCGCCCGGGTCAATGCCGGTGATGCGGCCATTCAAACGGTCCCGCACCGAGTCCTTCTTCAGATCCTCGATCGAGGCGAGCTCGTCTTCGGGAATGAAATCCGGCACCGCCCAGCCAAGCCGGGCATGGCCATACAGCGGCCCCAGGTTCACCACATCCTGACCGACGCGCTCCATGTAGTCGGCATGGGTACCGGGCAGCCAAGCCATCAGCATCATGTCGATATCGCCGGAGGCAAGGCCCTGATACTGCGGGGCGATGTCGGTCTGGATCAGTTCAACCGAATAGCCCATCTCGTCCTCGATGACGCGTTCGGCCAGCTTGGTCACGAATTCGGCATCGGACCACGCGGTCCAGCCAATCTGGATATCGTCGGCCTGCGCCGTGGACAGGCCCATGGAGGCGGCCAGCACGCCGCCCAGCAGGGTTGAGGTCAGTGTCTTGTTCATCGTGCTACTCCTTCCTTCGTGTGAAACGGATGGTGCGACGCACGCGCCCGGATCAGCCGCTCGCCTTGCGCCGCAGCCCTACGCTCTGGGTGATCCGATCGAGCAGGATGGCGAGGATCACAACCCCCAGGCCGCCCTCGAATCCCAGCCCGACATCGAGTCGCTGGATACCGGTCAGCACGGTGTTGCCAAGCCCGCCGGCACCGATCATCGACGCGATCACCACCATGGAGAGTGCCAGCATGATGGTCTGGTTGATGCCGGCCATAATCGACGGCATCGCCAGAGGTAACTGAATCTTGGTCAAAAGCTGGCGCCGATTGCAACCGAAGGCCAACCCCGCCTCGATCTGTTCGCGGTTCACCTGACGGATGCCGAGATTGGTCAAACGCACCACTGGCGGCATACAGAAGACCACCGTGGCGATCGCACCCGGCACCGTACCCAGGCCGAAGAAGATCGCCGCCGGGATCAGATAGACGAACGGCGGCATGGTCTGCATCAGGTCCAGCACCGGGCGCACCGCGGCCTCCACCGTGTCGCTGCGCGACATCGCGACCCCCACGGGCATCCCGACCAGTAGTGCCACCAGGGCCGAGGCCAGCACCAGGGACAGGGTCTTGACCGTCGGCTCCCACAGGTCCATGCCCAGGATCAGCCCCAGGGCCACGATCGCGAAGATGCCGAAGCGCCAGCTGACCCGCCACCAGCTAAGCCCCACCAGGAGCAGCACCAGCAGCCACGCCGGCACCGCCAGCAGGGCCCCCTCGAAGGAGTTGGTCAGCAATCCGAGAAACCAGGCAATCCCGTCCAGTGCTGGCTCGAGGTTGTCGAGGATCCAGTCGACCCCGGCCTCGATCCAGTCACCTACCGGGATATTGATGCGTTCTTCCATCTCATTGCCCCCCGTTTACGCTGGCCGCGCCGCGGCTGCGATCCAGCGCCTCGACCAGACGCTGCAGCGACACCAGTCCGCGGAAGCGCCCCTCGCCGTCCACGACCGGAATGGATACCGGGCTCCGCGAGGCACGCCCGGGGAGACTGGCCAGCGCGACGTCTTCGGTCACCGGCTCCGCCGCGACCGCGATCTCGCTGACCGGTCGATCGGCGGTCAGCTCACCCAGCCGCTTGGCCTGCACCACTGCCTGGAAACGGCCGTCCGCGTCCACGATCACACCCTCGTTTCCGGGTACGCGGGCAATACGGCTGCGGGCCTCGCCCGCGGTGGTGTCGGCATCCAGTACCGGGATGTTGTCGCTGTCCATGATGTCGCAGGCCTGAAACACCTGGGTGGTATCCACCCCATGGAAGAACGAGCGTACATATTCGTTGGCCGGTGCGGTTATGATCTCCTTGGGTGTCCCGATCTGAATGACCGCGCCACCCTGCATGATGGCAATGCGGTCGCCAATGCGAATCGCCTCGTCCAGGTCATGGGAGATGAACACCACGGTGCGGCGACGCTCTCGCTGCAGTTCCAGCAGGCGGTCCTGCATCTCGGTCCGGATCAACGGATCGAGCGCCGAAAACGCCTCGTCCATCAGCATGATCGAGGGATCGGTGGCCAGCGCGCGCGCGAGACCGACACGCTGCTGCATGCCGCCGGAGAGCTCGTCGGGATAACTGCGGGCATGCGCCTTCAGTCCGACCTGGTCCAGCGCCTCCAACGCCCGCGCGCGCCGCCGGGTCCGGCCCACGCCGGCAATCTCCAGCCCCAGCGCGGCGTTGTCGATCACCGTCTTGTGCGGCAACAGCGCGAAGGACTGAAAGACCATGGCCAGGTCCTCGGTACGCAGCCGGATCAGCTCGCGCTGACTCATCCGCGTAATGTCCTGACCCCGCACCTCCACGGTCCCGGCGGTCGGTTCGATCAAACGGTTCAGCAGCCGCACCAGGGTCGACTTGCCGGACCCGGACAGGCCCATCACCACGAAGATCTCGCCCTCGGCGATATCGATGTTGCAGTCCTGCACGCCCACCGTATTGCCAGTGCGCGCGAAGATGGTGTCCTTGTCCAGACCGTCTTCGACCAGCCGCAACCCCTCTCGCGGATTCGGCCCGAAGACCTTGTACAGCTCGCGCACCCGGATCATGGGCTCCATGCGGCGGCCTCCCTGCTGAATGCGTTGTCCCCGGGTATCCCGGGCAGCCTACCAGTCGTACTGGCGGATGAACTCGGGCAGCTTGTCGACCATTTCGTCGCGCCCGAAAAAGCGGTCCGCGCGTGCCAGGCGCATCTCGTCCCGGATGTCCTGATCGCCACCAAAACAGAATACCGGAAGATTGATCTGGTATTCCATGCGCAGGGTACGGATGACATCCAGCGGATCAAAGGCCTCGATCTCGTCCAGATCCAGAAGCAGAAAGCGATACAGCAACACCTCGTTCCACGGACCCAACTCTTCCAGGTCGGTAACCGGATGCAACTGCCAGTCCGTCGGCAACTGCGCCTGCAGCTGCGCGCTGATACCGGCGTCCCGGGTCATCAGAATGACGCGTTTCTGCAGACGACGCTCGATCGTGGGTTCGGACATGGTTCATCTCCTGAATGCAAAAGTACGGCAGCCAGCGGCCCGAAGCCGGGCCGCGGGGACTCGTCAGGCCGCGGCGATACCGCGATAGAGTCCGTCGATGCGGGTACTGATCTCGTCGACCAGGTTCGGCGGGAGTTGGCCGTTCAGCCGCGAACGCACGCGCAGACGCTCCGGCGACTGCCCGATCAGACGTTGTTCCAGGACCCGGGTGGTGACGGGGTCCTCGCACCAGATGCGTGCGATCCGGGCCCCCTGGACGTGCAGCCGCAGGCGCCCGCAGGCGCCGCGGGTCTCGAACACATGGTTGTCGCGATTCACCCGGATACCATCGCGCACCGCCGGGGAACCCTGCCCGTCGGCGAGGTCCTCCAGTTCCTCGTGCCCCGCCGCCAGCCACTGCTCGCGGGTCGCGGCGGCCGGTGGGCGCGCGCGGGCGGGCAGCCCGTAGCGCCGCTCCAGGACCCGGCACAGGGCTTGCCCCAGTTCCTCGTGCCCGGGGATTCGCGGGCATTGCCGGGCGCAGTCGGTCATTCCCGACTCCAGTGCCGGGCGCAGCCAGGCCCGGTAGCCATCGCTGGGGGCACGCACACAGGCCAGAAAGCGCTCGACCGGGAAGCGACGCAGAAAGCTCGCACCGAACACGCAGCCCTCGTTGAGGGTGGCCGCGCCAGTGCCCATGATCTTGCGGCCCTCGACCCAGACATCCTGGCCGCGCGCCTCGACACCCTCCAGGCCCAGCTCGCGCAGCACATCCATCGCGATCCCCAGCCCGGTCGCGAACAAGTGTCGGTGGCCGCGCGCCAGGACCTGACGCGGCTGCACCAGGAAGAAACAGGCCTGGTCCGCGTCCACCCACACCGACCCGCCACCCAGCGGCCGGCGCACCACCGGCACGCCCTCGGCCGCACAGGCCTCGAGGTCCAGGTCGGCCGACGCATCCTGGCTGGCGCCCACCGAGACATGCGCCTCGCGGGCCTGGACCCAGAGGACGCGCAGCGGGGAATCCGGCGAAGTAGTGGCGGTCAGCCCCGTGTACAGGGCATGGAGTTCCCGCGCATTGCAGGCCCCGGCCTCGATCCACTCCGGGGCCACCGTGGATGCGACCAAGTCATCAGCCCTCGGGCTTGTCCCGCGCGGGGTCGGCCTCTTCGTCCTGCTCGGGCTTGTAGAAGTAGCGGAAATAGAAGTCGCTGCGCGACAGGTCCTGGTACAGCTTGGCCCGTTCCTCGACGCCCCCGCGCAGGACCTCGACCAGGGCCTCGGCCTGCCCGCCGTCGACGATATGCATGGCGCCGGCCAGCTCCTGGTCGGTGTCCAGGAAATGCGCGGCCAGTTCTTCGGGATCCTCGATATAGATCAGGAAGGCCTTGCACTCGGGATCCTGTGGATCCAGCGGCTGCATCACCACCTTGCCAAGCCAGGCAAGGCGCGCGACCTGGTTGAACTGGTGGATATCGAGCTTCTTGCCCTTCTTGTACTTGTTCAGTTCATTGCGGATCTCGCCGATATTGGCGATCTTCATCGATTTCATTGCGTGCATCCTGCTTCGGACCAGATGCGAGCATAAACAAGTCGCGCGGGCCAGGAGAAAAGAACCCCGGCGGACCGGGGTTCTCGAGTGGGGCGGGGGGCATTCCCCCTCCCCGTGCTTGCGGGTCGAACGACCCGGCCGCGCTACCAGTCGATCGTGGGCTCCTCCTCGAAGCCGGCCGCTTCCTGCAGCGCCTCCTCCAGCGCACCGGGGGAACGTCGCAGCTGCATGAAGCTGTTGGCGCCCAGCATGTTCAGATCCGGCCAGTGGAGCGCCGCGCGAAACCGCATGTGCAGGGCCTCGACCTCGCCACCCCGGACCAGGATCTCGTAGGGGACATAGGCCGTGTGGCGATGATCGCGCACGTCTACCGTCTCCAGCGTGAACAGGTCGGCGGCGTCGGAGTCGGCGCCGTCCGCCTCACGGATCGCAACCCCGATCACGGTCACGTCCTGGCCCGGGATATCGACCCGGTAGATCTCGCTGACCCCACCCGCGCGGGCCGCCAGGTTGCCGTCCAGTTCGGTCAGGGCCGCGCGCCGGGAATTGAAGCTGCCCAGCTCGTAGGGACGATCGAAACGTTCCATGCCGAAGGCGTAGCGATACCGCGACAGGTCGCGCTCGCTCAGACCATCATCGGAGCCGAAATCACGCTCCGACCCCAACACCTGAGCCAGATGGCCGGTGACGGCGGCCACCGGGGCATCGACCCGGTAGGCATGACGGAAATACTCCAGGTTGTTGTAGCTGACCTGCAGACCTCCGTTGACCCGCGTGATCCCCACCCGGATCGGCGCCAGATAACCGGCGCGCTCGTCGGTTCCCGCCACCCGCAGCAGGTCGTCGTGGGTAACCACGACCACGTGGCGGGCATCACTGATCGGGTACTCGCCCAGGGTCTGGAACCCGGCATCCTCCAGGCGTTCACGGACCGACTCGGCCTCGCCCCGGACATCCGTGCCCGTGGTGGTGTAGGCCAGCACGAACGGTCGGTATTCATCGGCGACGGCCGCCTGGGCGAACGTGAACAGCGTCACGAACGCGACCAGGCCGAACATCCGCCAGAATCCGCGCATAGTGCGAATTGTTTGCATGACATCCTCCTCCGGAATCTTGTTGGCAGATCGGGCACGTGGCCCGACAGACGGCACCGGCCCGGGTTGTGCCCCCCTGGCACAACCCGCGGGTCACACCTCGCGCCCCTCCCTGCGCGGCCCGCCTTCCCACGGCGGGGGTCCGTCCCGGACCCGGCATGCTATACCGCGGCACGACCGGTTAGCCGGTCGTGCCGGGCCGCCCCGTCAGAAGCGGTAGGCGTAGCCGACCTCCAGCTCGTACTGCCGCATTTCCAGGGTGATGTCCTGGCCGTCCAGCGGGTTCTGGCCGGTGACCGACTTCTTCGGCGCATACATGGCGGAGAAGCTCAGTTCCGAGTTCGGGCTCAGCTCCTTGGTAAAACCAGCGGTCAGGTGGTCTTCCATCACCGCCGGGGCCAGGATGTTGAACAGCACCTCGGAATCGCGAACCGGATTCTGGCCACGATTGTAGCCGACCCGCCAGGTCCAGCCGTTGCCCGCATCGAACTGCGCACCGATCTTGAAGATACTGATGTCGCGCCAGCCGAAGCCGGGACCATTCTTGCCACCCAGCATGTAGCTCGGGTCCTGCATCTGCATCCCCATGAACAGATTCTCGAAGCGGTTCGACACCGCATCGACGTCCGAGTAGTTGATGCGCTGGTAGTCGGCAGCCACGGTCACCGACGGGGTTACCTCGACGGCGACACCCAGGCCCCAGGTCGACGGGACGTCGAAGCTGCCGCCGTCGGCAAACAGGCCCGAATAATCGTCGAAGTCGCTGTTGCGGATCTTGGAGCGGTAACTGGCGCCGAGATGCACGCCATCGGCAACCTCGGCCTGCAGACCGACCTGGGCCCCGTAGCCCCAAGTGGAATCGGTACCGTTGTCACTGAGGTTCTGCGGATCGACACTCATGCCGCCGAAGCTGGCAATACCCTTGGCCTCGAAGCGCTGGTAGCTGATGATCGGGCTGACCCCGACGCTGACCCGGCCGTCGGCAAACTTCTGCGCGTAGGTCGGGATGATGGCCATCTGCTCCAGGTTCACACCCGCCGAACCGGCGCAGAAGGTCCCGGTGTTGGTGGGCGTCTGCGGGTTCATCTCGCACATGGGGTTGGCAAAGCCCGGGTAGTTGGTGTTCAGGCCACCGTTACCCAGCAGCGCAATGCCCCAGGAACGCGATTCGTCGATTTGCTGGACATAGCCGATCGACGGGATGAAGAAGTTCTTGGAGTTGCTGTCGACCTTGCCCGGGGCGATCGGAAAGGAATCCATCCCCATCTGCATCTGGGGTTCCCCGGCCTCGTAGGAGCGCTCCGGCCGGAAGTAGGCCAGCGAACCGTCGATCCGGCTCTCCATACCGGCAATCCCGGCGGGGTTGATCCCCGGGGCATAGGCATCCTGGGAGATCGCCATGCCGACGCCCCCCATGCCCTTGGCCTTGATGCCGTAACCGTGAGCGAAATAACCATTGGTGGCCTGCGCCACGCCGGCGCTGCCCATGGCAAGGCCGACGGCGACCGTGATCAGACTGCGGCGAATGATACGTGCTTCCATGTTGTTCTCCTTTGGTGGTCTTCTTGTTTTGCCTTGTGGCACCCCGGCTACGCACGGCCCCCTGCCGTCGGTCCGGTCTTGTGATGCCCTCTCCGGGTCAGGTGACCACCTGCCCCGGCCTTCCGGCGAGAGGATTCGGTATACCTCGCGCTCGAAATCTGAATATTCTGAGATACTTATCAATATCCTTACGTGCGAAAGCCCCGGGGGGTGGCCGGGGCTTTCGCGATACTACCACTAAATTTGCGTTGCCTTCTCGTCCTACGCCTCGTCGGCGTCGAAGTCGAAGGTACCGACGTCCTCGCCCTGCATTTGCCGTCGCACGAAGCCGACGTCGGTGGCGTTCAGCGCAAACGGGAAGGACAGGATATCCGTGGGACTGGAATCGCCGTACGGACGATTACAGGCCGAGACCTCCTCGTCCGACTTGCCGGGGCAGCCGGAGGTCTGGAACGGCTTGCCGGAGGCGATCAGTTCCTCGACCTCGGACTGCGGCAGGCCGAAGTCCACCACCTGGCCGTCGT